>CAXBMV010000331.1:0-4493 GCA_963976575.1 uncultured Gammaproteobacteria bacterium
AAAAGCTTTATCAGGGCCATTGCATATGGATAAATTCGCACCTTATCTGACTGAGAAATATCATACTAGTGAGATGGGGGTAATCTTTATCTCAGGCGTTGGCTCTGTCTGGCCGCTACTGCGCGCGCACAATTTACTCAACAGCTTACATTCTTTACTGGGCCATACCCCATTAGTCCTGTTTTACCCAGGTCATTACGATGGCCAGAAAATGAGCCTTTTTGGCAAAATTCCAAGCGATAATTATTACCGGGCATTTGAACTGGTGCCGCAAAGATCAATTTAAGGAAGATAGAAAAATGACAATTAAAGACCTGTTTTTCAAACCACTCGACCGACCTATTAACGGTGTCGTCAAGGCCGATCAGAATGATGATGCGACTGTCTATCAGGAGCTGGACGAATACGTGGTAACCAACGAACTGGAAAGCCATTTCCGTGCTTTCTTTGAATCCTACGGCACCGATACCAGCGATCCAGGTATTGCTAATCGCGTAGGGGTCTGGATCTCAGGGTTCTTCGGTTCGGGTAAATCCCATTTTTTGAAAACGCTGTCCTATATTCTCGAAAATAAAGAAGTTGTCGATGCAGAGGGAAATAAAAGGCAGGCCGTTCAATTCTTTGATGACCATAAAATCCGCGATGCCATGATCCGTGCCGATATCGACAGGGCCGTCAGTAACAAAGCGGATGTCATCCTGTTTAATATCGATAGCAAGGCCAGTTCAAATGACGATGGCAATCCGATTCTTAATGTATTCCTGCGGGTTTTTAACGAGTATCAGGGGTTTAGTGGTGATCATCCACACCTGGCACACATGGAACGCCACCTCGCGCAGAAAGGCGTCTACGAAGCATTTAAGCAAGCATTCAAGGTTTCCAGTGGCATGGACTGGCTGACAGAACGAGACGGCTACCACTTTTATCAGGACGATATTGAAAAAGCGCTGGCAGAAGCTCTGAGTCTGTCAGCCGATGCAGCCAAAAAATGGTTCGAAGAATCCGAGGAAACCTTCAGCGTGTCGGTTGAAAACTTCTGTCACTGGGTAAAAGAATACCTGGATACCCATGATGTTAAACATCGTATTCTATTTCTGGTCGATGAAGTCGGTCAGTTTATCGGCAGTGACACCAAATTGATGCTGACCTTACAGACCATCACCGAAAACCTCGGTACTATTTGTCAGGGCCGCGCCTGGATTATTGTCACATCGCAGGCCGACATGGATGCGGTATTGGGTGAACTGTCCTCCTCAAAGGCTAATGATTTTTCCAAGATTGCTGGGCGTTTTAAAACCCGGTTGTCCCTTTCCAGTTCCAATACTGATGAAGTTATTCAGAAACGTCTATTACGCAAAACACCAGAAGCCGAGACAGTATTGAAGGCAGTGTTTGAGAAAAAGGGCGACATACTTAAAAACCAGATTTCATTCGATCGATCCGGTCCCACACTTAAAAATTATGATGGCCCAGATAGCTTTGTAAATAATTACCCTTTCGCTCCCTACCATTTTCAGTTGGTACAAAAAGTTTTTGAAGAAATTCGCAAGGTAGGCGCTACCGGTGCTCACCTGGCGTATGGAGAGCGTTCCATGCTGGATGCTTTTCAGGTGGCGGCAAATGCCATTTCCGGGAAGGACGTAGGTGCACTCATCCCTATGCATCATTTCTATAATTCAGTCGAAGGTTTTCTTGACACAGCCGTTAAGCGAACCATCGATCAGGCCAAAGATAATGCGACCCTGGATGGCTTCGATGTGCAAATGCTTCGAACCCTTTTTATGATCCGCTACGTAGACCTGGTCAAGGGAACGCTCAATAACCTGGTTACCTTGTCGATTGAGCAAATTGATGAAGATAAGCTGGCTTTACGTAAGCGCATCGAAGACAGCCTTCAACGCCTGGAAAAAGAAAGCCTGATCACTCGAAATGGTGATGAGTTTCAGTTTCTCACCAACGAAGAGCGCGATATAACCCGTAAAATCAAATCGACAGAAATAGCCAGTTCCGACGAAAACAAGGAACTGAGCAACCTGATCTTCAAAGATCTGCTGAAAGATAAAAACAAGTTCCGCTATTCGCTGAATAAAACTGATTACAGTATTGGCCGTTATCTGGATGGACATACCCAGGACGGTCGTTATGAATCCGATCTAAGAATTGAAGTAGTGTCCCCATTAGACGCCGATTACAACCAGTATAGCGACGCCGGTTGTATCAACAAAAGCACCGAAGGCATGGGGCTATTGAAACTGGCAGATGACAAAAGTTTTTATTCTGAGCTGCGTACCTTTCTGAAAACTAATAAATTCATTCGCCTGAATGATGATGGCACTCAGTCTGACGTGACCCGCATCCTGGCAGATCGTGGTCGTGAAAATCAGGAGCGTAAAAAACGCTTGCGCGCGACGTTGGAAGAAATGCTGCTCCGGGCAGAGGTCTATGCTTTAGGTCAGCACCTGGATCTGACAGGCAGTAGTCCGCTAACCCAGTTTGATGAGGTCTGCCAATACCTGTTGGAAAATACCTATACCAAGCTGGGATATCTCAAGGTCTTACAGGATGATTCCTGGCGTGAATTGAAGGCTGTGTTAACTGCGGATGATATCGGCCAATTAGGCCTTTCCCTTGATGGCGAAGCGGGTAATCCACAGGCCACCAAAGAGGTCGAAGACTACGTCAAACTACGTTCTCAACAGGATAGCGTCTTGGTCTCAGATATTGTCGAGCGTTTCAGTAAAAAACCCTTCGGTTGGCCAGAAGCGGAGATTATCCTGATCCTGGGTCGACTTGCCGCTATGGGGCGTATCAGTTTTATGATCTCCGGTGGAACCTTACCTGTCAGAGAGGCTTTTGAGCCATTGCAGAATTCTCGTCGCCGCCGAGAAGTGACCGTGATTCGTAAACGCCAGACAGACGAGGCTGTACTAACACAGGCCAGAAACCTGACCCAGGATCTGTTCTCTGCGATGGGGCCCGCCACAGAAAAAGAACTATTCGAATTCTATGGTCAGCACTTTGATCAATGGTTAAGCAATCTGCAAAGCTACAAGAGCAAAACCGATGTGGGCCGCTTTCCCGGTAAAAAGGTGATCGAGCAATCGATTCTCACGCTGGAACGTTTGCTCAACAATGACGATAGTTTCGACTTCTTCAAAGAAGTGGTCGATAACAAAAATACCTATCTGGATCTGGAAGAAGATTACCGCGATATCCATGAATTCTTCACCAACCAGCTGCATACCTGGCAACAACTGCAACAGGCATTGCACCATTTTGAAAAGAACAAACCGGCGCTGGATAAAGATGACAAAGCGCTAGCAGCACTGGCAGAAATGCAATCCATCGAATCTGCCGATGCGCCTTATAGCCTGCTGCATAAAGTTTCAGGACTGGTCAGCACGGTTGAAGCGGTCAATGAATCCATTCTGGCCGAGAAGCGTGAACATGCTATTGAGCGAGTTGATATCAAAATCAACCAGCTACAGGCAGAGATCGAAAAAAGTGGTATTGGCACACCGGAGCTAAGTAATAAATTACTTTACCCACTACAGCAGGTTAAAGCTGATATCGACACTGAAACAGGTATCTCGGGCATATACATGCTACAAACGGAAACAGCTGAAGAGCGACTGGTTGACAGCATGTATGAATTGGAAAGAGCTATCCAACAATCAATTGATGAAGCAAACCGTAAAAGAAAAATCGAAGAACAGAAAGAAAATTACGGCAAAGGCGGTCAGGGTGATGACACGGAAAAGACGCCAGCACCCCAACCTAAACCACCGAAGCCAGTGATCGAAATCACCGCCTCCAGCGTGTTTAACAAAGTCAGCACCAGTGTTTATCTCGAAACTCAATCTGATATTGACCAGTTTGTTGAAGCATTGAAACAGGAACTGCAGGATGCGGTGACTAACAATAAACGTGTGCGTATACGCTAACTAACGGGTAATCAGAAGACTATGAATACTGGGCATATCAAGAACTACGCACCCAAAGCGCGCAACGACTTTATCGCAGCCATGTCGAAACAGGCCGCGAAATACGGCATTACGGAAAATACCATCGAGACAGGTGAAGTGAAAGGAGATCTGCTCATTATAGGTGGTAAGCCTTTCCCACTGGCCATAGCTAAACCACGCGAAGCATTAATACATAAGATTCAGTTACTAGGTTTTGGTCAGGTCATGGAACAGGTGGCTTACAGCTGGTTTAACCGCCTGTGCGCCATCCGCTACATGGAACTGGCTGACTATCTGGGACATGGGCGACGTGTACTGAGCCACCCTCAGCAGAACAACCAATACCAGATCCTGGATGAATGCCTGGACATAGACCTGCCGGGACTCAATCAGGCTAAAGCCCGAGAGCTAAAACTGGACGGCAGCAAAGACGAAGAACTCTACCGCCTTCTACTGCTGGGCCAGTGCCACGCTTTGCACAGTGCCATGCCGTTTCTGTTTGAGCCGGTTGACGATGAGAGCGAATTG
>CAXBMV010000332.1:0-4491 GCA_963976575.1 uncultured Gammaproteobacteria bacterium
TTCGTGCATTTCCCTGGCTGCGGTGACGGCATGGTCGGCCTGATCAAAGCGGCTCATCACTTCGTCCCCAATGGTTTTTATGATGACGCCTTTGTTCTCGACGATTATTTCAGAGAGCTGTTTCAGTGTTTCTGAAACCAGTTCTTCGGCCACCTGGTCACCGAGAGTTTCGTACAGCCGCGTACTGCCGACGATATCTGCAAACAAGACGGTTATTTCTTTAGGCGGGGCTGACATTTTGGATCCGATTAAAATTCAACGCAGTATACCAAAGGATTGTTGATTTAGTGTAACATCGCCTGCAGCACAGCAATGACATAAGGTCGATCATCGACGATGTAACCTGGGGAGGTAATTGGTGGGCATACAACTAAAATTCAATCTGGCTATGTTTCTCGTTTTTGCGCTGGGATTTGCCAGTGCCAGTTATCTGGTAGAGCGGATTCTGCTGGATAATGCCAAGGAGGAAGTGGGCCTGAAGGCGCGGATTATGATGGAGGCAGCTCGAAGCATGCGCGCCTATACGGTAGAGGAATTAAGACCGCTACTGAATCAGGTGAAAACCGACGAATTCATTTCCCAAACTGTGCCCGCCTACGCCGCTACCGCGAACATGAATCGGCTACGCAAGACTTATCCGGATTATTCCTATAAGGAGGCTGCGCTAAACCCGACCAATCCCGAGCATAAGGCTGCCGCCTGGGAAGAAGATATCATCCAGTATTTTCGCAATTACAGCGATGTCACCGAGTATGTCGGGGTGCGTTCGACCCCTACCGGGCAATACCTGTTTTTGAGTAGCCCCTTTAAAATCACCAACAAGGGCTGCCTGTCCTGTCACAGCACCCCCGCCGCTGCACCCGCCTCGATGATCAAAAAATATGGCTCCAGCAATGGCTTTGGCTGGAAGCACAACGAAATCATCGGTGCGCAAATTGTCAACGTGCCCATGGCGATTCCTATCGCCCGGGCGAATGCCACTTTTCGAGCCTTTATGATAATTCTTGGCGGTACCTTCGCCGTCATCTGGATTGTGCTGAACCTGTTGCTTTACCTGATTATCGTGAAGCGGGTCAACAGAATTGCGGCCAAGTCGGAAAGAATCGCCAAGGGAGATATGGGCGAAAGTGAATTCGAACAGACCGGCAAAGATGAATTATCCTCGCTGGGGCATTCGTTCAACCTGATGTACCGCAGCCTCTCCAGCGCGGTGAAGTTGCTGAATCGAACCCAGGCCTGAGATGGCAAGCCTGCCCGAAAAAATTGGAAAATATGACATTGTCTCTTCGCTCGGGGAAGGGGCGATGGGCGTGGTTTACGAGGGCTTCGACCCGGATATAGAACGTCGCGTTGCGATAAAAATATTGCACCCGCACCTGATCAACGAAAAAAACGGAGCCGAATTTCTCGAACGTTTCAAGCGCGAAGCCATATCTGCTGCCAGGTGTACCCACCCTAACGTAGTTACCGTGCTCGAATATGGACTCGACGGCGATATGCCCTTTATCGTGATGGAATTTGTGGAAGGTTATACCCTGCAGGAAATCATTCGCAAGGGTCGTCCAGTGACCCTGCAAAAAACCCTGTCGATTATTTCACAGTTGCTCAAGGCTCTGCATTCGGCACACCAGTTGGACATTGTTCATCGCGATATCAAAGCCGCAAACGTTATGATCCTGAAAGACGGCGGTAACGTAAAACTGGCCGATTTTGGCATAGCCAGGATTGCCGAAAGTCCCGAGCTGACCATGACCGGGGCCGTCGTAGGTACACCCAAGTACATGGCGCCGGAACAAATGTTTGGTTTGAAGGTGGATTCTCGCGCCGACCTTTTTTCGGTGGCCATGGTATTCCTGGAGCTGTTGACGCTGATGCCGAAGAATGCGGCGATTGCCTGTTCAAGCTTTCCAGAGATAGTCAATTTGCCGCCGAACAATCGCATCGATTACACGATTCTGTATCCTGGTGCATTAATCCCGGTGCTGGTGAAGGGCCTTTCGGTTACCCAGGAAAATCGTTTTCAAAGCGCGCGCGAATTTGTACAGGCGATCAAAGATGTATTGCCGAAGTTAAAATCCGGGGTATCAGCCTCTTCCGAGGATGCCACCGCGATAGTACAGAAATCATCGCAGACGCCTTCGACCAGCAAGGATGAACTCGATTCGATGACCCGCTTACTGGTGGACTATGTCGGGCCGATCGCGAAAAATATCATGACCGCGCACGAGGCTGAATCGACTTCGGCAAGCGAGCTGGCGTCCGTGATTTCCATGGAAATACCTATTCCCGAAGAGCGCGAGGCCTTTCTCAAGCGCTGGCAAACCATGAGCGGCACGCGCATCGATGCCACGGCTATATCGCGTACCAGAAGCGGCGCTACTTCCGTGACTGGCAGCAAGCAGGCCGGCGCTGCCTTCGATGAGGACATGTTGCAAAAAATTGGTGCCGATTACGCCGCTTATATCGGCCCACTGGCCGAGCGACTGGTAAAGCATTACTCGGCCAGTTCGGCTGATCTCGAGCAGCTGGTAAATGCGTTGGCCGAGGAAATTCCCGACGACGGCGATAGTCGCAAGTTTAAAAGTGCCTGGATTTGAATTCGTATCGACCTGGCGGTCTGTGTTGCACAGAACGTCAGCCGGGAAGGCTCCCCGGCCTGTTGTCTCTGACCCTTGTGAGTTTTAACTAAGCCTCGGCATCCGCATCCATGCCACCAAATGCGCTAACCAGAGCAGCCAGGAAGGTGGACAGTTCCAGCGCCATGATGGAAAAATCCTGATCGAATTGTTGCGCCACATCTTCTGCATCGACATCGCTTGCCTGTTCCTGCACCAGATCGGAAAAGCGCAGGCGTTTGATGCTGAAATTTTCATCGATGACGCATTCGATGCGCTCCTGCCAGTTCAATGCCAGCTTGCTGACATGCATACCTGTCTTCAGATGGTTGAGGATTTCATTTGTCGACAAGTCCTGATTCTTACAGCGAATCACACAACTGATATCGGCGTTGTCGCGTAATTCGCATTCCTCGCCGAGGACAAACCCTTGTTCGGGGTTACCACTGTTAACCCATTGCGTCATCACATCGACAGGCTGGCTTTTACTCAGCATGGGTTTCACCGAGAGCGAGCCCAGCGCGTCACGAAATTCGGTGATGAACTCTTCTGCGCGTTTCGCCGAGGATGCGTTAATCACCAGCATCCGGTCTTTCGGGGAAATATAGGCGAACTGTAGCGATGAGCGTACAAAGGCGCGGGGCAACAGGCTAAAGGTGATTTCCTCTTTCAACGACTGACGTTGCTTGCGCGGCATTTTGCGCATTTCGCTTTCTTCGATCTGCAAAACCTGTTCTTCCAGCGCTTCGTTGACCACCGCGGCAGGCAAAAGCTTGTCCTGGCGTTTGTTGCATAGCATCAGGTAGCCATTGGTCTGATGAACAAACTCGCTACCGTGTCGACCCAGCGGAGGAACAAAGCCCGAACGCGTGGCTTCCTGGCTGGCGCAGGCGACGAAGCCGTTTTCAGATAGCAGCTTTTCGAGAGTTTCGATGTCTGCCTCAAAGTCTTTGCTGAAGCGGTAACACTGGATATTTTTAAACCACATGGATGATGCTATTCCTGGGGAAGAAGCCCCTGTCCGGGTAAATTCGAGCGGCGCATTCTACCAGTATCAACGGGAATAGCCATGCCCCGAAGAGATGCCCTTGGTGATTCGAGATATGCCCTGTGAGCCCGGCGCAATACTCTGTAAACTGCCGGAGCCATTTCAGCAGGAACCCGGGATTGACGCATAACAGCCAGATCAGCAGCGAACATCGACCCATTGCCGGAATACTGTTTTGCGTATTTGCATTGTTGCTGTTCGCCATTCAGGATTCGATCATCAAGGGCCTGTCGCAAACCTACCCGTTACTGGAAATTATCAGTATTCGAGCGACCATGGTTTTTCTGCTGTTACTGGTTATAGGTATTTACCTGAAAGGCCCGGGCGTCGTCATTGGACGCCAGCATTTGCCGATGCTGTTGCGTGGTCTGCTGGCTTTTTTTGCCTTCACCACCTATTACCTCGCGCTGCAGACAATACCGCTGGCCGATGCCGCGGCGGTTTACATGACTGCACCGCTGTTCGTAACCCTGCTATCCGCCCTGCTATTGTCCGAGCGCGTCGGCCTGCATCGCTGGGCAGCCGTATTGACTGGTTTCGCTGCAGTCCTGTTCATGCTCGATCCCGGTTCCAGCCTGTTTCGTATCGAAGCGGCGATGCCGCTGTTCAGCGCGCTTTGCTATGCGATGATTCCGATCATCAATCGTCGCATTGGTATGTCCGAGCACGCGCTGACCATGGCGATATATACCACTTTCACTTATTTGTGCCTGGTATTGCTGGTGTCGGCAGTTATTCACCTGTTGCCGGAATCACAGGCCAAAATCGGCGTGATCGCAGCGCTGATGCGCCACTGGGTGGTGATTAGCCATGGTGACTTGATGCTTA
>CAXBMV010000333.1:0-4488 GCA_963976575.1 uncultured Gammaproteobacteria bacterium
TAACTGTCACCCTAATTCTAACTGTCACCCTAATTCCACCTTAGTTCGGCTTCAGCGCGGGCTGAGTTGACCTGTGTCAATAAGCCTGTCGCGGCGCGATGTTTAACTCCCGAGTATACAATTTAGAGGAGAGCAGATCGTGAACACAGCAATCAACACAGGCAAACGTCTTTGTTCCACCCATTTCTATTTAACATTGGCACTGATGCTGTTCCCAGCAATGTCATCGGCTGCATCTGACCTGCCGATCGAAAAAGCAGTCCTCACCGCGGCACCGCAAGTGCCTCCGCCAATCAATCGCGATCATCCGGCGAAGGTCGTCATTCATCTCGAGACGGTAGAGAAAGTCGGGCGTCTGAGTGATGGCGTAGACTATACCTTCTGGACCTTCGGTGGCGACGTACCCGGCAGTTTTATCCGCGTACGCGAAGGCGACATGGTCGAGTTTCATCTCGATAATCACCCCTCCAGTAAAATGCCGCATAACATCGACCTGCACGCGGTTACCGGGCCAGGAGGTGGCGCTACTTCGTCATTTACAGCTCCGGGGCATTCATCGAAGTTCTCGTTTCAGGCGCTCAACCCGGGCCTCTACGTCTATCACTGCGCCACCGCGCCGGTCGGCATGCACATTGCCAATGGCATGTATGGCCTGATTCTGGTTGAACCGAAAGAAGGCATGTCGAAGGTCGACAAGGAATATTACGTAATGCAAAGCGAATTCTACACTCGCGGCGGCTACGGTGAGGAAGGTTTGCAGCCCTTTGATATGGCCAAGGCGATCGACGAAGATGCCGATTATGTGGTCTTCAATGGATCGGTGGGAGCCATGGTAGGCGATAACGCGATTCGCGCCAATGTCGGTGAAACGGTTCGTCTTTTCGTGGGTAACGGCGGGCCTAATCTGGTCTCGTCCTTTCATGTCATCGGCGAGATCTTCGACAGTGTCTACGTCGAAGGCGGCGATCTGGTCAATCACAATGTGCAGACCACATTGGTGCCTGCCGGGGGAGCGGCCATCGTCGAATTCAAGGTCGATGTACCGGGAACCTTCATCCTCGTCGATCATTCCATCTTCAGGGCATTCAACAAGGGTGCGCTGGGGATGCTCACGGTCGCTGGTGCCGACGACCTGGAGATTTACTCTGGAAAGCAGCATGACCTTGTATATCAGCCCGAAGGCGGCGGCATACAAAGCATCAGCGAGGCTGGGCCGGCCGCACAAATGGCGAAAAACAAAGCCGAACGAATACTCTTCGGAGAAAGGGTTTACGACTCGAACTGCCTGGCCTGTCATCAGCCCGACGGTGGCGGCATAGTGGGCGCATTCCCGCCGCTGGCTGGTTCCGATTACCTGTTGTCGAATCCTGCACGCTCCATCGATATTTTGCTTAAAGGATTGAGTGGCAAGATCACCGTCAGCGGCAAGGAATACGACGGGGTGATGCCGGCGGTACAGCTCAGCGACGAAAAAGTGGCCAATGTGCTCACCTATATCCTCAATGCCTGGAACAATAATGGTGGTGAAATCACAACGGCCGATGTTGCGGCCAAACGCGCTCAACACTAGGTCACGGGGAAATGAATAACAGGCATGCGTTGGTATATTTTTGTAGCGCATGCCTGCTGTTGCTGTCCGGAGCCTCAGCACTGGCGCAGCCTGAAATGCTGTTGATACCTGGCGGCAGCTATCAGCCCCTGTTCAAGAGCAGCGATTCGAAAACCAGGGCGGATGTCGATGCATTCGAGATCGATCGATACCTGGTGAGTAATGAGCAGTTCAAGCGATTTACTCTGCGACAATCCAGATGGCATCCCGACCATATTAAAACTGTCTTCGCCGATGCGAATTATCTTGGCCAGTTTCGCTCCGCTGAGAGTTTTGCCAGTATCGCGCAGCAACCGGTCACCAATGTTTCCTGGTTTGCCGCGCGCGCCTATTGCAAGGCCGAGGGTAAGCGCCTGCCAGGCCTCGACGAATGGGAGTATGTCGCCGCGGCCAGCGCAACCAGCGCCGATGGTGGTGATGATGTGGAATATCGACGCCTGATTCTCGACTGGTACGCGCGGCCGGCCCGTGCTGAATTGCCCGATGTCCGCAATACCCCGGCCAACTATTGGCAGGTACAGGGTCTACATGGCGTGGTCTGGGAACTGGTCGATGATTTCAACTCTGCGTTGGTGAGTGGAGAATCGCGCGGCGACACTGCCCTGGAAAAGCAATTATTCTGCGGTGCGGGCGCAGCCTCGTCGGCCGATCCGGGAGATTATGCAGCATTTATGCGCTATGCCATGCGCAGCAGTTACGAGGCTTCGTACACGCTCGAGTCGATGGGATTTCGTTGCGCCAGAGACATCGAACAATCGGAGGAAACTGTCATTGAATAAAATATCGGGTTTGTTGATTTTGCTTTGCCTGGCGGGCGTGGGCAGCACCGGGTCTGCGGCCGATCTGGCGGATGATTCAATTTATCATATCGATTCGATCTGGCTCGATCAGGAGCGCAGGTCGATGAATATCAACGAACTGCAGGGCAAGCTGCAGCTAGTCGCATTCGTCTATAGCTACTGCGAGCACAGTTGTCCCTTTATCCTCGCCAATCTGAAGAAGATAGAGCGGGCCTTGCCTGAAAACGCCTCGTCAGGGTTACAGTTTTCACTTATTTCGCTGGACCCCGCGCGTGACACGCCCGAAGTGTTGAATCAGTACATGCGGGACCATGAGTTGCCTGCACCTGTCTGGCAAATGCTAAGTGGAGACGCAGACGATGTGCTCGAACTGGCCGCCCTGATCGGCGTACGCTACAAACCCATGGATAGCGGCGGCGATATAGCGCATTCGAATATGATTACGCTGCTGGATAATGAGGGTCGCATTCTCTACCAGTTAAAGGGCTTGAATCAGGATTTCGATGAAATGCTTCGCTTGATCGAACGCCAGCTTTGATGCTGCACGGCTGATCTTCGGGGCAAAGAGGGCATAGGGAACAGGCAGCGAATATCACTAATTCGGGCGCTTAGCCTGGCCAGTGGCCCAATTTTTAATCCAGGCGAAAAAGCCTAACGCAAAAACCGCTTCTCGTTGGCCTTCACTTCATCCATTTTCTGCAGTCTGAATATCTCGGTTACGGCTACAATTTCTTCGTTCACATTGTGAATGCCACCGTCGTTGATTATCTGCGCGAATACCTTCTGCATGGCGGTGACCGAGGCGCGTATGGCGTGATTGCCATAGATCAGCATCTTCACTTTCTTTAACGCGATGGCGCGCGCTTCGGTCATCTGCGGGTAAGCCGTCGGTACGATGACAATCGGCACCGGGCCGTCCCAGGCGTTGATGAAGCTCTCTATCTCGTCGGGTGTTTTTTGCTTCGAGTGGATCAGTATCATATCGGCACCGGCTTCGGCGTACTTGCCGGCCCGTTCCAGTGCGACTGCCTCGCCGAGCCCGGCGATCAAGGCTTCATCGCGGGCAATAATCATAAAATCCGGATCTTTGCGCGCATGCACGGCGGCTTCGATCTTGCCCTGAAACTCTTCGATGCGCAGCAGTTCCTGGCGCCCGCCGGCAACCAGGCTGGTCACCTTGGGAAAGGTTTTATCTTCGATCACCACCGCAGCAGCACCGGCACCTTCGTATTGTTCGATGGTGTGCAGAACGTTGATCGCATTGCCGTAGCCGGTATCCACATCTGCAACGATTGGCAAACTGGTGCGTTCGGCCATTGCGCGCATACAAGACAGGTGTTCGGCCATGGATACGAGGCTCACATCGGGCAGACCGCTAGCCGCCGACAACTCAAAGCCGCTCGCCCAGATGCCGTCAAATCCGGCTTCCTCGACCAGGATCGCGGACAGAGGATTGTGTGCTGCCATAATTCTGGCGAGGCTGCCCCGGGAAATTAACTCGCGCAAATTCTTGCTGGTTTTTCTCATAACTGTATTGTTCCCTTAATTCTTGACTGCGCTCTATCCGGATTGATCAAGTCAATTTGTTGATCGCTGCGTGTATGGCAGCGCAGGCTGTCGTCAGTTCCGCCTCGGATGCGGCGTAGGAGATGCGGATGAATCCGTCGGCGAGGAAACCCGACCCCGGCACCACCGCAACACCGGCTTCCTGCATCAGGTACATCGTTACGTCCATATCAGATTTCAACGATTCGCCCGCGGGCGTGACCTTGTCCATCAATGCCATGCAGTCTACGAAAACGTAGAAAGCACCGTCAGGCGTATCGCAGGAAAGCCCGGGGATAGCGTTGATCAGACCGACAACCAGATCGCGGCGATTCTTGAATGCATCACGAAATTTCTTGAGAAAGGATTGATCACCGTTCAGCGCCACCACCGCGGCATGTTGGGAAATGGAACAGGTATGCGAGGTCGATTGTCCTTGAACCGTATTCATCGCCTTGATCAATTCCAGCGGGCCGCCGCCATAACCCACGCGCCAACCGGTCATGGCGTAGGCTTTCGATACGCCATTAACCG
>CAXBMV010000334.1:0-4459 GCA_963976575.1 uncultured Gammaproteobacteria bacterium
TTAACTGGCCGTCGTAAGTTCCTGCTTCCAGGTTGACGTTGATCTGACCGATATAATTGTTTTCGTCGCTGTCCGAATCGCCACCGAACTGCGAACCCAGCACCAGGATTTCGACGCGTGTCGGGTACTCGGTAGGTGAGAGGATCAGGTCCCCGTAATTTAATATGGTTGCACCCAGTAATCCCGCCTGATAGCCAATATCGGTGCCAACCAGATCGGCGACAAGCCCCTGCGGTGAAAACTCGGTATTCGGTACGATAAAATTGCTGCTGGCCAGCTCGCTGTCTTCGCTGAGACTGCTGTCGACCAGGGTGAAATAATCGCTAAATGACTGGGCGTATGCCTGGCCTGGCAACAGGGCCAGCAGCACAAGGAGGCTGTTGAGGAAGGCATGCCTCAGCCTTTGCGGTAATCTCATGCAAGATACCGCCGGGACAATGTCAGGATAGTACTGCGTTGAAAATCCATTCGCTGCGAATGGATGACTCCATGGTTTACCATTTTCTAATCCCTGATTTGTGTTATTCAAAGTGACCCGCTTCGATAGGAGTATCGGCGAGGACGAAAAAAACATGAGTGGTTTATCGATTGATATTTTCAATAACGATTCATGTCGGGAATGTGAACCGGGCTGGTGACTACCCGATAAAAGCTTCCAACAAGTTGAATGCAGGTGCTGTTTTATCGCTATCTTGAACTATGCTTGATCAATGCTTGTCTAGTGTTGATCAAGCCATACGCCTGACATGGTCGGGAAGAACAATCATCGTGTCGGGAGTCTTAACCATTGAAGCGAATTTTATATTGCATAGCATTGCTGCTGTTTGGCAGTTCGATGCTCATGTCTGCGCAGGTATCAGCCGCGCAATTCCAGGTGAAAATTGTCGACCAGCAGGGTAAAGCCATCGAGAATGCGGTTGTCATAAATCCGCAGACAAAGGTGTCTCGAGTCAACACTGAACCCGCAATCATGGATCAGGCAGATAAGGCTTTTGTTCCACTGGTAATCGCCGTTGAGCAGGGACGCGCGGTGGCCTTCCCGAATAGCGATAACATCCGCCACCACGTGTATTCCTTTTCCAAGGCCAAGCGCTTCACAATCAAACTTTATGCCAATCGTCCAGAAGCGCCCGTGGTTTTTGATAATCCTGGCATCGTGGTACTGGGCTGCAATATTCATGACAGCATGGTAGGTTATATCCTGGTTTCCGAATGGCAGGATTTTTCGGTGAGCAACGACAAGGGTATGGCAGAACTGGATATGAACATGCCAACTGCACAGAAATTACTGGTATGGCATCCGTGGAGCGAGAATGTTGGTCAGCTGGAAGAAGTCGAACTGGGTGAAGCAAGCTTGTCCGGTGATTTTCGCATTAGCCTGAATATCAAACGCCCGTCCACGCAAGCGCCAAAGAAGAAATACGATAACTAATTTGTTTGTGTTATGAGTCTGAGAAATAAAATCCTGCTGTTGTTCCTGAGCCTGTTGATCATAAGCTCGGTTGCGACCATTGGTGCGGTATTACTGGCCACCAATAACGATGTGAAATTACAGGCACAGGAAAAACTGTCGGTCGGTGAAAAGGTATTTCAGAGATTGTTACAGGAACGTGGCAACCAGTTGCGCAGTTCTGCCAGTGTGCTGGTGGCCGATTTTGGCTTCAAGGAAGCGGTGACATCGGAAGACGTCGGTACCATTCGCTCGGCGCTGGAAAATAACAGCGAGCGCATCGATGCCGACCTGATGATGTTGATCGATCTCGAGGGAGCTTTGATCACCTCCGTCAGTGATAGCGATATGAATCACAGGCAGTATCCCTTCCAGGAATTACTCTCGACGGCGCGCGACAACAACGGCTTGTCGGCAATACTGTTGATGGACGGTCGCATTTACCAAACGGTAATGTTACCGATTAAGGCGCCGATTACGATTGCCTGGACGGTTATCGGTATCCACATAGATGCCGAGTTCGCCGGACAACTGGCCGGACTGACCGATCTGGAAGTTGTTTTCTGGGGAGAGGATGAAACCAGCGAGCGAAGCCAGGTTGCAACCTTACCGATAACCCAGCTTCCCGCCACCAGCAGCCGCTCGATGGAGTCCACCAGCCTGTCATCGATGCAGGAAGACAAGCACGAATACCTGTTGTTGCAGGTGCCACTTGCCAATTCAAAAAAATTCAAGGTGGGTGCGATATTGCTCGCTTCGCTGGATGAGGCTTATGCCCGATATTCGCCGTTGAAATTGCAGATACTGGTTATCGCCGCCATTACCCTGTTGTTGTCGCTGATCGCAACTTTTGTCATTTCCGGTAATGTCACGCGCCCGATTGCGAACCTGGTTGCGGCCGCGACCCGGATTAGCGACGGTAATTACCTCGAAGCTATCGACGTGAACAAGGACGAGGGCGAAGAAATTGCCGCGCTTGGCAGCAGCCTGCAAATCATGCAGCAGGGCATAGCCGAGCGCGAGCAACGCCTCTCGCAGCAGGCATACCACGACAGTCTCACCGGCCTCGGCAATCGTTTGTTTTTGCTGGGTCAGCTGGAACAATTGATTGGCTCCGGGGAGTCGAATGGTTTCGCCTTGTTACGCATCAGTGTCAATGACTTCGATCAAATCAATGACACCTTCGGTTACCAGATAGGGGACAATCTGCTGGTGAAGCTGGCAGCGAGACTGCTCGAGTTTGCCGGTGATTCAAACCGGGTGGCGAGGGTGAACCCGGATGAGTTTGCGTTGCTGGTGAAGACGGCCGAGGCCAATGAAGTCGAGGCTCAATTAAAGGCGCTGGCGAGTTTGATGCAGCAACCGATCAGCCTCGACGATGTCAGTCTGAAAATAAGTCCGAGTACCGGGGTTGTTTTTTTTCCGCAACACGCTGACGAGGCGGAGCAACTACTGCGGCGCAGCGATATTGCATTGAACCTGGCGAAGTATGGAAAGCTCTCGCAATCTGTCTATCAGCCCGGGCAGGACGAGAGTCATATGCGCAAGATTGTGCTGGTTAAGGATTTGAAACTGGCCCTCGAAGACGATTTATTACAGTTGCACTACCAGCCCAAGGTGGATTTACATTCCGGAAAAGTGAGCCAGGCGGAAGCGCTGTTACGTTGGACGCATGCTGAGCTCGGCTTTATTTCCCCCGAAGAATTTATCACCCTGGCCGAGCAGGCCGGGCTGATGCCTATGTTGACGCGCTGGGTGTTGCGCTCGGTATTCAGCCAGGCAAAGAAATGGCATCAGGGCGGCATCAATGTTGCTATCGCTGTGAATCTTTCTGCCTATGACCTGCACCCCGATTTCCCCGGTCAGCTGGAAGAGTTAATAAATGAATCTGCTGTTGCCGCCGATCGTATTATCCTCGAAATCACCGAAAGCGCGGTGATGGTCGATGCCGATACCGCGATCAAGGTGCTGCACAGCTTGCGCCAGCTTGGCTTCAAACTTTCTATCGACGACTACGGAACCGGCTACTCGTCGCTGGCCAAGCTGAAAGACTTGCCGGTGGACGAATTGAAGATCGACAAGTCTTTTGTCATGCAACTCGAAGCAAACGAAAGCGACCGGATTATCGTCAGCTCGACCATCGAGCTTGCGCACAACATGGGCTTGAGCGTGGTTGCCGAAGGGGTAGAAACCCTGGGCGCATGCCATCTACTGGAACAATGGAAATGTGACAAGTTGCAGGGTTATTATTTCAGCAAGGCGCTGCCTGCAGCTGATTTCGAAGTCTGGCTGGGAGCTTACGAAGAAGAGAACAATGTTGAGCGAGATGTTGGTTAGAGTGAGACATCGAAATCTGTTGGTGTTATTGCTGGCGCTCGGATTTTTCAGCCCGGTTACCCTGGCCGGGGGAAAGCTGCTGGCGACTTCGGCGGTCGGATCGATAGAAGGCGGCGCCGGTGGTGGATTGATTCCCTGGGCAGCCCTGGGGGCATACGCGACCCGCGACGAAATGGGTTGGTCGGCGACTTTGAGTCGTGCCCAGGTACGAGATTTTTCTTTGAGTTCAACCGCCCTGTCCGGCAGTTTTTATGATCGTGTCGAATTGTCGATCGCACATCTCGACTTTCAGGGCAGGTCGGCTGCCACACAGATTGGTATGGATGTGGCCGGAGTAAAGCTGCGATTATTCGGCGATCTGGTTTACGGCGAAGGCCCGGTGATTAGCCTTGGCCTGCAACAACACTCCCTGCTCGATAAAGCCACAGCCAGGGCGGTAGGGGCCAGGCATACTTCCTCCAGCGATTTTTATATCAGCGCAGCGCGCGCCTGGATCGATGGACCCGGACACAGGACCTTCCTGCTTAATCTTAATCTGCGCAACAGCGAAGCGAACCAGCTGGGGTTGCTCGGTTTCGGCGGGGACCAGGGCGGGCGCGAATGGCAACTGGAGCTGGCCGCTGCACTGTTTCTCGACCAGCGACTGGCAGTGGGACTGGAATACCGGCAAAA
>CAXBMV010000335.1:0-4458 GCA_963976575.1 uncultured Gammaproteobacteria bacterium
GGCGGCCAAATCCGTATGAATGGCACGATCAATACTGCCGGTGCGGTGGTGTTGAATTCGGGTCAGGGTTTGACCATGGGCTCGCCGTCCAGCATTACCAGCAACAACAGAAATATCAACATCACCAGCAGCTCTGGAAACGTACTGCTGGGTTTGTTGAACGCAGGTAGCGCCAATGTTGCAGTCGTCGCCAGCGGTGGCGGCGGCGATATACTCAACAACAACGGTGTTTTCACCAATGTCACGCTGTCGAGAACCAATGTCATCGCCGGTAACGTCACGCTCAGCGCCAATGATCGCATCGGCGCTTCCAGCACCGACGCGATAACTCTCGACATCGCTACCGCCGGGGTTATCAATCTGACTTTTGGCGCCCCTACCGCCTATATCAATAATCTCAACTTCACCACCATACAAAACAATAGCGCCGGCGAAGTCGCGGTGGGCCTGGTATTCAGCAACCAGATCATCGGCATAGGGCATAACGTCGGTCTCGATTCGAGTTCAGAGTCGAGTCAGACACGCTCGGAGCGTTATGCCGCTCTGGAGAGCGACAACCCATTGATCTCCATCCTCGGTGCCGATTTCCAGGTCGTCTTCGCCGAAGAGGAAGAGGATGAAATCGTCAGCAGCATCATCCCCTCGGTGCCGGTGATGGTGAAGACCCTGCAGGGCTGGGAATTTGTTGCGCCGACACGCCGGCAGAACCTCGACCGCCTGCGCGACAACCGCAACAAGGGCGAGCGTTTTATCGACTGGCTGTAATACGCGAGCGCATCGCGCCGTGTATCGAATTACCTGACGTAACCAATCACCGAGATGAAATGGCTAAGCGAGCCGGCGAGCACGAAAAAATGCCAGATGCCGTGTGCGTGGGTGAGTCTTTTCATTTCGTCGAGCACGTAAAACACCACGCCTGCGGTATAGGCCAGGCCGCCGGCGGTAAGCCAGTAGAGCCCGGCCTCTGGTAGTGCCGCCTTCAGGCTGCCAAAGTCAAAACTGATAGCCCAGCCCATGCCGAGGTATATCGCCATCTGCCCGACCTTGACCGCGCGACCGGAGAGGAAAATTTCGCTGAGTATGCCAGCCAGCGCCAGCGCCCAGACTATGCCCATGATCAGCCAACCGTTGCCGTGGCGCAGGCTCACCAGCATATAGGGCGTATAGGTGCCGGCGATCAACAGGTAAATGGCGATATGGTCGAGTAGCTGAAATAAATCCTTCAGTTCCGGCGGGTGAAAACTGTGGTAAAGCGTGGACATGGTGTAGAGCAACACCAGGGTGAAGCCGAATACGCTGAAGCTGGTGATAATCCAGGGGTCCTGCGATTGTATGGCCACCGTGAGCAGCGCACCGAGGCCGACCAGGGCCAGCGCTGCCCCTATCAAGTGAGTGATGCTGTTCAGTTTTTCGCCGTAATACATAGGTGCAGTTCGAGCCTCGTGATTGCCGCGCGCCAGTGTCTTAAAATATGCCTGCTATGACAAGCATTCCGTGGCCGTTCCGTTGTTCAAATGCCTGCCGCTTTCGACTTCAGGTTTTTCGCCGCGCTGGTGAATCCGCCATCGCTGCCGTCGACGAAATGCACATGCTCGCCCTTGTCGAGATTGAACACCAGGCAAGTCATCAAGGCTGAATCGGAACGGTGCAGGCCGTAGCGCAAACGCCCCAGTTGTACATAGCCATCCAGCATGGCATCGATTTCGTCGGCCTGCGCGGAGCTGCAGTCGAGCAGGATGCGCAGGGTGTCGTCAAAGCGGCGGTAATCGGTGTTATTGCGCAGTTCGACGCGATACTGGCGCCCGCGATAGCCACCGACGTTGAGATTGAAATAATCCAGCAGGTATTGCAACAGGCTGTTGGCGTAGAGTTTCAGCGCGTGTATCGAGCGATTACGATCCCCGACGGTGGCGTCGATTTCGGCGCGGATACCGCGCGGAGGCCAGCGCAGCTTCAGGTTTTTGTCGCTCACCGGTTTGCCCGAATCGGCGGTTATGCGATCGATATCGGAAATGAGTTGACGGTAAAGGTCGGCCTGCTCGTTGGCGTCGTCGCTGTTGGCGTGCATCAACAGGCTGAGCATCACGCCGTTCTGAGCCTGCAGCGGTTCCCAGCGGCAGGAGAGGCCGCTGAGGTCCGGTGTCTTGTCCCTGCTGCTCGATTCGAACAGGAATTCGTCTCCCCCCTTGATCCAGCTCTCGGCGAGTTCGACGCCGCCGCCGGAAAAGGTAGCGAGCTGGTTGCCCTGGCTGAGACGATACTTGCCGACCATGACGCGGTGATGGTCGTGCTGATGGATGTGCGACACCGGTACCGCGCCGACGCGCAATTCCAGATCGAAGCGACTGGCCGCCAGCTCACGCACGCCGAGCAACACGCCGGTAGCGGATGCCAGTTCGCTGGCGGGAACCAGCAGGGTTGCGCCATCGCCACCGAAGACGTAGGGAATCTGCCCCCGCGTACTGATGTTCAGCACCGCGTTGATACAGGCTGCGCCGACCATGTTTACTTCCTTGTAACGCCCCTCGGCTATGGCGCGGGTGGAACCCCTGACATCGGCGATGACCACGTACCAGTCTTCCGGCGCGACGCGGTAATTATCGATTTCGGCGACGCTGGCGAATTCGTCGAAGGCTTCGAGTTCCTCGTAAAAGTTATTGTTATCCAATCGCCAACCCCAAATCGAACCAGTTTAAAAGCGCGCCTGGCAGATTGAAAGGAAAACACTTGCCAGTACTGCGCCAGATCTGAACGGCTTGTTAGCTAATTTCCGGTTCAGCTATCTGGCCGCGAACAACGGGATGCTTAAAACGGCTGGGTTGCTGCAGCGCCTGTAGCAGCGAAATGAAGATTGATTGTGCTCAGCAATCCCTGATCTAACCGGAACCCCCTAGCCGCTGCAGGGCAGGCGCATCTGCGGTGATTGAATCGGGCGGCAAGCCTGTTTCCACCAGTTGGGGTTATTCGCCTGGTCGACCACCAACTGATGATCGCGGTAGCCCTGCGGCTGCAGGAAGCCCCAGGTCTTTGCCTTGGCGCCGTGGATGAACAGGCTCCAGCATTCGCTGTTGGCGTCGATGTTGATGCGGTGAAATACCGAGCCAGCAATAAAATTGAAGTGGCCGGCGCGCACCAGGCGAGTTTGCAAGGCGTTACCGGCACGTGCATCGCGCATGCGCGTCTCCTGGTAGTGACCGCTGAGCACCAGCGACAGCGCGTGTCTCCAGGGGTGGTTGTGCAACCCCCGGCCGGGGTCACTGGCAACGAAGCGATGCAGGTAGACACGATAGCCGAAAGGCAGGCACAGCAGGTGATAGCGCTCCAGATAAGGTTGCTGGTCGGGCCCATTGATGACGCGGCAGCGGCAATAGGCGGACAGCTTGAATAAAAGATGATTGAACCAGGTCATTTCATTTCTCGTCGATCAGATTCTGCTATTATGCCAGCCTGGTGGCTCATAAGATGAGCCACATAATTGAGGCGGCTAATCCATGGACCGAACCGAGCGTTTCCACCTGATCGACCAGTTGCTGTGCCAGCGCCGGCTGGTCACGCGTGCACAGTTTCTTGAGGCGCTGGAAGTGTCGCCGGCGACTTTCAAACGCGATCTCGAATACCTGCGCGACCGTCTCGCAGCACCTATCCTCTGGGACCGCGAACTGGGTGGTTATCGCTATGACCAGGCGCAGGGCAGCGAGCAGTTTCAGTTGCCGGGACTGTGGTTTAACACCAGCGAAATCCAGGCGCTGCTGAGTATGGATGCCTTGCTGGAAAACCTGCAGCCAGGGGTCCTGTCCAGCCATATCGAGCCGCTGCGTTCGCGCATCCGCATGCTGCTGGACGAGGGCGACCACAGCGTCGATGAAATATCGCGGCGTATCCGTATCATGCCTTTCGCCGCCAAGGCTTATCGCAGCGAAAATTTCCAGGCCTGCTGCCAGGCGCTGTTGACGCGCAAATGTCTCGATCTGGTTTATTACAGCCGCCAGGCGGACAGTAACAGCGAACGTCGGGTATCACCGCAGCGCATGATTTATTACCGCGACAACTGGTATCTCGATGCCTGGTGCCATTTGCGCAAGGGCTTGCGCAGTTTTTCGGTGGACGCGATACAGTCGCTGGAAATCAGTAGCGAGGCGGCAGTAGAAGTCGAAGAGGAGGAACTCAACCGCGAGCTGGAAAGCGGCTATGGCATTTTCTCCGGGGCGCAGACGCATCAGGCGGTGCTGCGTTTCCACCCGGAAATCGCGCGCTGGGTGTCGCGCGAAACCTGGCACCCGCAGCAGCAAAGTGAATACGACGACAAGGGTTTTTATATTCTGCGCGTGCCTTATAGCCAGGACACCGAGCTGATTATGGATGTGCTCAAATTCGGTGCCGAGGTGGAGGTGCTGGCACCCGAATTACTGCGCGAAAGAGTAGTATCCCGCATCGCTGAGATGCACAAGATTTACCAGC
>CAXBMV010000336.1:0-4453 GCA_963976575.1 uncultured Gammaproteobacteria bacterium
CGCGTACCGATGATGAATTATTTTGCCGATGACGATAGCGACGTGCTGGTCACCGACTTGCAGCTGGATTACACCATGGCTCTGAATTTGTCCGATGCCAATGTCGCCGGTAGCAATACTTACATCGACAGTTTCAATAGTTTTGTCGGCGGTACGCAAACTCTGGACATCACCGCAGCACAGCTATCCTTCAAAAAAGAAACCTTCGATTTGGCTGCTGATGACTGGACGGATAACCTGGGTACCTTGCTGGTGCGCACTGGTGGCTCGACGGTGATTAGCAACCCCGGTCCTTCGACTTTTTTGTTGAGGCAGTTTTACTGGGATGGTTGCAGCGGCGGCGGATGCCCGGCAGGTCTCCCCGAAGATGACATCTGGGAAGTCTGCGCGAATAATGCCACTTTACCGACCGATTGCGCCATAGAAGATGGTGGCTCATACGACTTCGAGCCCTATGATGCCGGCGGTGGTGGCTGGGGAAGCCACGCCGATATCAGGATCAGAGCGGTCGAGCTGGAATTCGCTTTCGATGCGGATTTTGAAATTGGATTTGGTAACGATCAGCCACTACCGGCGCCCACACCGGCTCCCACAGGGGTTTACACCGCGCCCGGACCTGCTGCAAACGCCCGTGTAACCTTCTTCGATATCGACTTTTGGGTCACCGATATCACAGCGGTAGATATCACCAACTCAATCTCGAATTTGAAGGATATTATCAATGTTACGGTGTCGTTTTGTGAACAGGATAATCTCGTAGGTGGAGCATACAATGCCTTTTATGATGGCACTGCCGACAGCGGTACCGTGCTCTGTACCCTGGATCTGACTGCTTCTGCACCGCTAGTCACTTTGTTGAATATGACCGCCGATTACCACCCCGAACTGCCCGTCTGGGTGAGGCGTAACCAGTGGAATAATTCGATTTTTATGGCCTACGCGGATGACCACAAACCCGGCGCTGGTGGAGACTGCAATGCCAACCCGCCCTGCCTGACGCTGAACCACACCTTCGCCGGAATGACCGACAACAAAATCTCATTATTCGTGGCCGCCAGCTCGATGCCTACGGATAGCGCCGACCTGGAAAATATATTCGAAGGCGATAATAACCTGCCCGACGAGCAACGCAACGCCACCCCGGAAGATGTTATATTTGACGCCCGACCGAGGCCTGGCAATGACATAACCCTGGTGATGGATGAAAATTAAATCGAATAGTCCCGCGCTGCAAGGCGGTTTTACCCTGGTTGAAATCGCCATAGTATTGCTGGTGGTGACGATATTGCTGGGCTATACGGTGGCCCTCTTCCCGATACAGCAGGAGTTGAAACAATACCGCTCGGCCAACCAGGAAATGGAGCAGATCATGGCGCAGCTGGTTGCTTATGCACAGATCAATGGTCGGCTGCCCTGTCCCGATACGACTCGCGGGGGTAGTACTGTGGACGGTTTTGAAGACCCCGACGGGCCCGACGATTGCGAAGCCTTTTTTGCTTTTCTGCCGGGGCGTACCCTCGGCATAGACGGCGATTATAACGCCGCCGGCAACCTGCTCGACCCCTGGGGACAGCCCTACCTCTACGCGGTATCCGAAGAAACTTCCAGCGACGGCGACGTCGACCTGGTGACCGTCAACGGCGTGCGCAACGAGGGTATTGCGGTGGCGATTCCAGACCTGTTTATCTGTGACGATAGCAATGCCAATGGCAACGACGATGACTGCAGCGACGTTTCCGGTAACGATGTGGTGCTCAATGTTGCCGCAGTACTGGTTTCCACCGGCAAGGACCGGGGTAACGTGAATTCGAACATCCAGCGCGAAAACACCGATAATTTTCACGATGGACAGGATGACAAGGTGTATATCTATGCACCGCGCAGCGATAGACCGGGTGCCGAATACGACGATGTCATCAAGTGGTTATCGACCAATGTCCTCTACTCGAAAATGATCGAAGCAGGACAGCTACCTTAAGTTTATTCGGCGAGCTGCTGATAAAGATTGAAACAAACCCGCCCGGCTTCATTCTGGCTTAACTCCAGTTCATAGTTGAAGGCATGCGCCATGATCGAGGACTGGTACAGGCCTATGCCCATACCGCTACCCGAGGAAACCGGCTGCTGGAACAGGTTGTTTTCGATATCCGCCTCGACCGCCTTGCCGTTATCGCATACCGACAATAGCACCACCGCCTGACTGGACAGCAGGCGCACCTCGATCTGCGTGGCCGAGGGCTTTTTCATGGCGTTATTGATCAGGTTGCCGACCACGGAATCGAATAAATCGATCGGCAGATGCAGGTTGTTTTCGATATCGCTATGAAACTGCAGACGCTTGTCAGCACCGAATTGTTTGCTCACGCTGGCAAACCAGCCGTGGCAATCCACCAGCTTGATCTGGGTATTCAGCTTCGGTGCCTTGAGTTTGTTCAGCGTACTTTCCAGGCGCGTACTGATTTGAGTGAGATTGTTTTGTAGCAGTTTTTGCGAATCCTCGCCCTGCTTGTCCTTTTCCAGTATATCCAGCGAAGTCTTTATCGATTGCAGGATATTCTTGATGTCGTGGGTGAGTCGCGCGCCGGTATGGTGGATGGTGGCAAAATGCTCGTGCGCACGCATTTTCTCCTGGTTCAGCTTGGCCAGGTAAAACTGGTAAGCCATGCGTGTCAATAAAATCGTGTGTTGCTCCAGCGCTGTACCGGGGTCCGATTTGAAATACAGGGCGACACTAACCGTGTCGTCCAGCCTGTGTTCCAGTCGGGTGCCGATTTTTTCACCGGCGCTGATTTTGATATTTTCGAAGTTCCACTGGATCGCATTGAGCCATTCGTTTTCGACGAGGTTGTCGCAGGCTGCCTCGAGAAATTCGGTAGGGGTCAGGTATTGTTCCTCGATCAGCGTGGTCAGGGTGTTAATCCAGGTTTCGAAGGGGCCACCGATGGTCATGGCGTAACGATTCCACAGCACGCCCACACCGGAATAGCCAACCCCGGGGTTCCAGAACCAGCTGATGCCGATGGTTAATGTAGAGACAATAAACACGGTGAGCAGCAGGCCGTCGATATATTCGACTCCGTAAAGCAGGTTGATGACTATGCCGCCGAGTAGCACGATAAACAGCAGGGTCGACGCCAGCAGGCCGTGCATCAAGTCAACCTGGCTGCGTCCCTGGGTCTGGTGATCGGGGTTGGGGGCAAAATAAAACGCCAGCACCGGGATCAGGATTATCGTTTGCATGTATTCGGAAAACAGCCTGGGAAGGCGAATTTGCGGAAAGGCATCGGGCACCAGGCCGACCACCATTTCCAGCGTGATAATGAGTAGCGCGAGCAGATCAAAGGAGCGAAACGAAGTCTGGCTGAGCAGGCGGCTGCCGATCAGACCGGCCAGTATCAGGCCGAAAAAAACCAGTGATTCATTGGGAAAGTAAAAGCTCAGCGGCAGGTAAACCAGCAGCGCGCCAGCAACCGGTTTCTTGTCAACATGGGTTTCCTTATTCCATAGAGGTTGCCAGAGCAGGAATAGGCCATACAATAACAACGACAGACTGAAATGTAGCAGGCGGTCGTCGACCGCCCAGATCAGTACGTGGTAAACCAGCAGGGTGGAAGCCAGAATTTGCTGGCCGAATTGCAGTAGGAATTTAATGTTTAACAAGGTGCCAGGACTCGCATGATCGCCCAAACTATATCACTGTTTCGATACCTGATGCTGGGAATTCTAGGTCGGCGACTATTCATACTGGTGTCGATCCTGGCGCTTGTAGCCGCACTGGCAGGGAGTTTTTTCGGCGAGCTGGCGATCATCAATGGCGAGGCCATAGTCGCCGGGCTGGTCGCTGACTTCCTGCGCTATAGTCTCGCCCTGCTCGCTTTATTGATGATTGCCAGTGCGGTCGCCGAGGATTACCAGTTCAGACAATTCGAGCGACTGTTGACCATGCCGTTGGCGCGCTGGCAGTACATAGTCGCACAAACCTTGCTGGTGGCCAGTCTTTGCCTGATTCTGGTTTTACCCCTGCTGGTTATAGTTTCTATTTACAGTGGTTGGCAAACAGGGTTTTACTGGGCACTGGCCGTGTGGATGGAAATATTCCTGCTCGGATTGCTCGGTTTCCTCGCCATACTCAGTCTTGAAAAAATCCCCCAGGCGGTTTTCTTCGCGCTGGCAGTTTACCTGCTGGCCAAGCTGTCCGGCCTGATAACGCTGATGTTGTCCGAGTCGGTCAAACTAAGTTCCGGCAGCCTAACCAGTCGCGCTACCGAATTCATCTTCGATAGCATTCTCTATGTGATTCCTGACGAGCGCAGTTTTGCCCGGAACGACGTATTCTTCGTCAATCTGGATCTGGGCGCATTACTGAGCGAACAGTTTACCCAGTTTGCGGTTTACGCCAGTTTTCTGGTGTGTGTCAGCCTGGTCGATTTCTACCGCAAGGAGTTTAATCTCT
>CAXBMV010000337.1:0-4449 GCA_963976575.1 uncultured Gammaproteobacteria bacterium
GGAGCTTTTCCATCGACTTTGAAACTTTCCAGCAAGCCGGGCTCTACCGACAATTGCGCATTTCCATTGATTCTAACGGTTTCGTTTAACCCGGGGATGAGCAACAACAGGGCGACCCTGGAATCCTGTACGATGTTTTTTATCGTATCCAGGCGATTGTTGCCTCTTCGATCGGGTATCGCCAGGGTTTCATGATCCAGGATTCTGATAAACCCAGGCTCGTCTCCACGAGGTGAGCAATCCATGCCTTCGCTACCAATACTTGCGATCGCAAAAAAAGACGCGCTCTCGATCAATTGCCGGTAGTCATCATTGATAACCGGAGTTTCTTTCAGGATCGAGCCGCCGACCGGCTTGTCATAAATTTCTTCCAGCTGATCGATTGAATCGATCAGGTAGTTTTCACGGGTCATGTGAGTCTTATCCTTGCAGAATGATTTACGTTTCGCCAAGCGCGGGTGTATCGATATTTTCACAACTAGCTTGATGAACCCGGCGACTGCCAAACCATCGCCGACGCACTAGACGAGACTCAAACCCGCGGGCGAGCCGCGGGTTTATACCGGTTTCTGCGCTGCTAACGCCTGTCCCGACTAGTCGCCGAATACGTCAACAATCGCGTTGCCAACGCCTTTAACCAGTTCGTCGAGGGTGGCCTCGTCGGTGGTTATCGGCGGCGCCAGGCAAACAACCTCGTTGCGCATGCGTGTGTATATGCCGTGATCCATCATCGCCCGGGTCATCTTCGGACCAACGCCCCACTCGGGTGGGTACCAGGTCTTATTGGCCTTGTCTTCGACCAGTTCGATACCGCACATCATGCCCTTGCCGCGGATATTGCCGACATGCGGGTGGTCTTGCAGCGTTTTTTCGAGTTCGGATATGAAATAGTCGCCCTTGCTCGCTGCCTGACCGACGATGTCTTCCTTCTCTATGATATCCAGCGTCGCCAGACCTACCGCACAGGTGGTCGGGTGGCCACTATAGGTATAGGCGTGCATCCACGGCTTGTCGCTGCTGCGCACTGCTTCGGCAATCTTGTCGCTCATGCCGATGCCGCCCAGCGGCACGTAGCCCGAGGTAATCGCCTTGGCAAATTGCACCAGATCGGGTTGAACGCCCCAGTGATCCAGGGCGAACATTTTGCCGGTACGGCCGAAGCCGGTGATGACTTCGTCGGCGACGAAGAGCACGTCGTACTTGTCGCAGATTTCACGGATGCGCGGAAAATAATCGTCCTGCGGTACTATGACACCACCGGCTCCCTGCACCGGTTCGGCGATAAACATGGCTACCGTATCCGCGCCCTGCTTGAGTATTTCCTTTTCCAGTTCGTTGGCGGCAGCTATACCCTGCGAGGAGCCATCTTCCGGCATGGGATAGTGGTAGGGATCGGGGGTCGGTATATGGCTGAAGCCCGGTATACGCGGTTCAAATGATGCCCAGTAAGGTGCCATGCCGGTAGCGCACATGGCCGCGAAGGTAACACCGTGATAACCCCAGATGCGGCTGATCACCTTGGTTTTTTCCGGCTTGCCCATGGCTTTCCAGTAAAAACGCGCCAGCTTGAAATTGCTGTCGGTGGCTTCGCCGCCACCCGAGGTGAAGTAAAAATTATTGATTTGCGGGTAGCAGATATCTGCGAGACGATCGGCCAGTTCGATTGCCGCCGGGTTGGAGCCACCGGCGTAACTTGAGCAGAATGCCATTTCGCGCATTTGTTTATAAGCCGCGTCGGCCAGTTCCTCGCGTCCATGACCGAGGCTGACATTCCACAGGCAGGAAAGCCCATCGATATAGCGGTTGCCATTGGCGTGACCGGCATTGTGGTGCAGTGGATGGATCATGTGTTGCTGGTCTTTATCCAGCAAGGCGCTGTTGCTGAGTTGGGCATTCATAGAACGATTCTCTTGTTGATTGATTTTTGCCGACGCCGCAGGCGCAAGCCAGCCCGTATTATAGGCAATCCCCAACACGATGGAACCTTTTTGCCGCGGCCTGTTTCACAGCAGAAGACCACATAGTGCCGCTTTAGCCAAAATGCAGGCATGGCTTAACCCTTGTAGCTTTGCTCCGATCGAATTACAGTAGCTGTTCAGCCAGTAAGCAGGGCAATCACATCCATACTTCGCAGATCATACAATTCCTGGCCAGGCTCGGACGCGGTAAAACTGTCGCCCTGGTTACACTGGTCTGTGCTACCGCCTCGTTACTTCTGACCGGCCTGCTGGTCACCCTGCTCAATAGCGCCGGATACGGACTTGATTTAGCCATAGCGCTGCAGATTGCGGTGGTCGTAAGCGGTCTGGTCGCAGCACCGACGAGCTGGTTTCTCATCGACCTGCTACTTGGAATTTATCGCATCGAGGAAGAAATGCGCGAACTGGCAAGCCACGATTCGCTCACCGGCCTGCTCAGCCGGCACGCTTTCTTCAAGGCGGCCGGCAACCATTTTTCACTGGCCAGGCGCGAAGGGAAAATATTTTCAATGTTGATCGTCGACCTGGATTATTTCAAGGCGATCAATGATTTTTACGGCCACGCCGCGGGTGATGCAGTGCTGAAACTTTTCGCCGATGTGACCAATAGTGTATCGCGCCAGAGTGATATCATCGGTCGAATCGGCGGTGAAGAATTCGCCATGCTATTGCCCAGCACTACTACCGAGGAGGCGCTGGAATTTTCCGGACGCCTGCATGCGGCAATCAACAAGGCCACGCTAACGCATAACCAGGCAATCATCCAGTACACCGCGAGTATCGGACTGACTTCATTCACACCGGATTCGAAAGACAGCATCGACAGTCTGCTGGCGCAGGCAGACACAGCGCTTTACCAGGCGAAACACCTCGGACGCAATCAAACCGCGGTGTATATCGATCCCGCTACGCAAAGTTACGCCAGCGGCGCCTGAGCAACCCGATCTGCGCGCTCATCGATTGTTTCCAGGAGTGAATGTTTGTCCTCGTTGAGCCATCTGTTAACCGAAGTTCGCCAATGCCGTATCTGCGAAACGCAATTGCCGCTGGGTGCGAGACCGGTGCTGCAATGCGCCGCCAGCGCGCGCATACTGATCGCCGGCCAGGCCCCCGGTAGCAAGGTGCACGCCTCCGGTATTCCCTTCGATGACCCCAGTGGCGAACGCCTGCGCGAGTGGATGGGAATAGACCAGGGCATTTTCTACGACGCTTCGCGGATCGCGATTTTGCCGATGGGTTTCTGTTACCCAGGCAGCGGCAAATCCGGTGATTTGCCACCACGCCGCGAATGCGAGCCGGCCTGGCGCGCGCAATTACTGGGGAAAATGAAACATATTCAGCTCACTCTGGTGCTGGGCCGTTATGCGCAAAGCTACCATTTCCCGAGCCACAACGGATCCCTCACTGAACTGGTGAAAAACTGGCGCGAACACTGGCCTGCACTACTACCCCTGCCGCACCCCAGCCCGAGAAACAATCGTTGGCTAAAACAAAACCCCTGGTTCGAGACCGAACTATTGCCGTGTTTGAAAACCAGGGTGAAGGACATACTCGAAGGCGAATGAAATGAACGACGAATTACAAAAGCGCATGTTCCGTGAAATGGAACAGAAGCAACTGTTCGACAAGGCCCGTGATGCGGCCTATGCCTACGCCGATTCGGCGAGTCAGCGCAAGGTGTTTCCAGACAGCAGCGCGCTGGAGAAGCTGACAGTATTCGAAGAGCCCCTGGCCGAGGAACCATTTGATGCGCTGGAGATTTTGTCCCTCCTCGATGAGTTCGGTTCGCCTGCCAGCGTCGCCCAGATAGGTGGTCGATATTTTGGTCTGGTCAATGGTGGGGTCATCCCGGTGGCGCTGGCGGCGCGCTGGCTGGCCGACTTCTGGGATCAAAACACGCCGCTTTACCTGTCGTCGCCAATCGCTTCCAAACTCGAAGAAGTCAGCGAAGCATGGCTGCGCGACCTGTTCGGCTTACCCGCGACAACAGTTGCCGGTTTTGTCAGCGGCTCCTCTATGGCTATCTTCTGCGGCCTTGCCGCAGCCCGCTACCGCATCTTTGAACGCCTCGGCTGGGACATCAACCGACGCGGCCTGCGTGGGTCCCCGGCCATTCGCGTGATCGCCAGCGCACAGGCCCATGGCACAGTCAGCAAGGCCATCGCCCTGCTCGGCATAGGTCTCGACAATGTCGAGTGGGTCGACGCCGACGCGCAGGGTCGTATCGACCCGCAACAGCTACCCGAGCTGGACGCGACCTGCATAGTGGTTTTGCAGGCAGGCAATGTTAACTCGGGCGCCTTCGATGACTTCGAAACAATTTGCAGCCTGGCGAGGCAGGTCAACGCCTGGGTACACATCGATGGCGCCTTCGGACTCTGGGCTGCGGCCAGTCGTCTGAAGGCGTTAACACTGGGCATCGACAAGGCCGATTCCTGGTCGGCCGACGCGCACAAGACTCTGAACACTC
>CAXBMV010000338.1:0-4449 GCA_963976575.1 uncultured Gammaproteobacteria bacterium
ATACTCGACGCCCTCGTTTTCGAGACAACGCACAAACAGATCACTTGCTTTCATATCAACTCCCCTTGATGGATTTACGCCCTTACCAAATCCTGCGGCGTCTTGTCTGGATAAATTTCATTCAATGGTATCGAGTTTCCATTGTCCTGGACCACGCGACAATGGAAACGTCGCAACTGGCGCGGTTCCAGCACACCACAGGAATGCGCGATGGTACCGACCTCGTATTCTATCTGGTCCTGGAAACTGGAAACCCGCTCGGCCTTATTGGTCGGGTCGAGGCCGCGCTGCAACTTCACATCGTGCGTGGTGATTCCGGTGGGGCAGGTATTTCGATTGCACTGCAACGCCTGAATACAACCCAGAGAAAACATGAAACCACGCGCCGAGGTGCAAAAGTCGGCCCCCATGCATAGCGCCCAGGCGACATTCGCCGGGTTGATCAGCTTGCCCGAGGCGATTACCTTAACGCGTTCGCGCAAACTATGCATGTTCAACTTGTCGACCACCAATGGCAGGCCTTCGCGTAACGGCAAACCGACTTCATCGATCAACGCCTGCGGCGCCGCACCGGTACCACCCTCGGCACCGTCTACGGTTATGAAATCGGGGGCAGACTCGATGCCACGCTGATTCACCTCGTGAAATAATTCGTCGAGCCAGTCACTGGCACCTATTACCGTCTTGAATCCCACCGGCCTGCCAGTAACTTCGCGGATGCGCTGAATCATGTCGAGCAACTCGGACACCGAGTTGACGTCGGGGTGACGGTTCGGGCTGATTGAATCTTCACCCTCGTGGATGCCGCGAATTGCGGCGATCTCGGCAGACACCTTGGCACCGGGCAATATACCGCCCTTGCCCGGCTTCGCGCCCTGGCTGAGTTTTATTTCAAACATGCGTATCTGTTCGTGGCTGGCCAACTCTTTTAGTTTGTCGTCGCTGAGATTACCCTCGAGATCGCGCACACCATACTTGGCGGTACCGATTTGCACGACAAGATCGCAACCTGCCTGCAAATGATAGGGGGATACACCACCCTCACCGGTATTCATCCAGCATTTGGTTTTCTTCGCGCCATTCGCCAGCGCGGTAATCGCCGGTGCTGACAGCGCGCCGTAACTCATGCCGGAAATATTGTATAGCGAGCGCGTCGCGTAGGGGCGCTCAGCGTAAGGGCCAATGATAACCTCCCCCGGCTCTACCGCGTCAGCACCCAGCGTAGGAAAAGCACAGTTGACAAATAAGGTCGTCCCGGCCGGGCGCAAGTCCTTGGTCGAGCCGAAAGCCACCGTGGTATCGACATGCTTCGCAGCACGGTAAACCCAGGAGCGTTGCGCGCGATTGAATGGTAGTTCCTCCCTGTCCATGGAGAAAAAATATTGTCGGAAAAATTCACCCAGATGTTCGAAGAAATAACGAAAATGGCCGACCACCGGGTAGTTACGCCTGATCGCCTGTTTGGTCTGGGTAACGTCGGCTATATAAACCACGATGACTACAATGACGCCGACACAGATGACAAGCACAAACAAGGTAGCGGCAATCGAAAGAAATCCGGCGACGAAAGAGTCGACAGCATCACCTACAAAAGGTAGATCCATATCAGTTTCCTGGAAATGTTTGTTAGAAATTATGACCCATAGCATAGTCGAAGTATCTTCAAAATCGAAAATAATGCCCGGACCAGCCCGCATCTGTCACTGTCAATAAGATCTGATAAATGGGACAATCGGCCGCTTCATCAAAAACTAAACCTGTCTTCGGAGACATTTATGGAAAATATTAGTAACTGGATTTCTACCCACGGCGTCGACTGGGGCATACGCCTCGGAATCGCCATCGCCATTTTCATCATTGGTAAGATGATCGCGCGCCTGCTCAGCTCACTGGTGATCAAGGCGCTGAATCGCTCCAGAACCGATCCGATGCTGGTTAATTTTCTCGGTAGCATTACCTACGCGATACTGCTCATCGCAGTCGTACTCGCAGCTGTCGATTCCCTTGGGGTCAATGTCACATCACTGTTGGCCATAGTCGGTGCCGCAGGACTGGCCGTAGGCCTGGCGATGAAAGACTCATTGTCAAACTTCGCCGCCGGCGTGATGATCATCATTTTCCGTCCGTTTAAAATTGGTGACTTCATTACCGCAGGTGGTGTTTCCGGCGTTGTCGATGAAATCGGGCTGTTCGCTACGCTAATGCATACCGGAGACAACCAGCGCATCATCGTCCCTAATTCCGGCATACTCGGCAGTAATATTACCAATACCAGCGCCCTGCCAACGCGCCGCATCGATCTGGTTTTCGGTATAGGTTACGACGACAACGTCGGCCAGGCGCGCGACATCATGCTGGCGGTGATGGCTGCTGACGAACGTATATTGAAAGATCCCGCGCCACTGGTAGCGGTAGCCGAACTGGGCGATTCCAGCGTCAATCTGAATGTACGTCCCTGGGTGAATTCCGCCGACTACTGGGCAGTTCGTTATGACATGCTGGAAAATATCAAGGCAAAATTCGACGAAGCTGGTATCAGCATTCCTTACCCGCAGCAGGACGTGCACATGCACGAGGTCAAATCGGTAGCCTAGTAACAGCAATCAGCCGCGCCTGTCCTTTAATCAAAGGCGGCGCGGCAAATAGCTGGCAGCCACTGCGGCGCTGAACAGCATCAGCGCCAGCAGCAGGTAAAAGACTTCGATCACGGTCACCCACAAAACCAGCGAAGCCAGCAATGGTGTCAGGATTTGCGAGGCTTCGCGCCAGGTGGAGAAAATCATCGTCATCTCGGTCCGTTCGTGTGCCTTGACCATACGCATGAACGGGATATTGCCGCCTATAGCAGCGAACACCCAATAGATCAGGCCCAACGGTCTGGCCTCGCCGGTGACGAACAGCATCAGCATCGAACAGCCGCAAATGATAAACGCAGCGACGATCACCGAACGGGTACCAACGCGAGCGGCAAGGCGACGGATCAACGGGCTGGATAAAAGCAAACCACTGGTAAATGACAATAATCCCCCTGCCACCCATGGCGGCAGACCCGCGTCGATCACATAAATAGGCCCGTAGATGAACAGCGTCATCCAGAAGGTCGAACGCGACAGCGTAATCATATAAGCGATGCGTAGCGCTGGTTGCGAAAAGTATCTCGGTATCACCCTGAGCGGGTTTACCGAGGATTTCTTTGCCTTGCTGATGACACTGCTATTCCCCAGGCGCAGGTACCAGAAAAAGGCCAGCATCGACACCGAGGACAACATGGCCAGTGCAAATACCGACCAGGGCAGGACTTCATTCCACAGCCAGATGCCGAGACTGGGGCCGATAATCCAGGCGATCCCGGTATAAAAAAGCCGCCGAGACTCGGCGTAAACCAGGTCCTTCTTGCCGATGTAATCCATGATGTATAGCGACAGGCATACGGAGAATAGCGAGGCCGCGGCTGATTGCAAACCAATCGCCACAGCAATTTCGGCACCGTCCCCATCAGCAAGGCGCGTGAAAATCCTTCGAGCGCGTTTAGACGTGCCAGTGGCGTTCCGGCATCGCCGGTAAAGGCTTGCAAGCCGGTCGGAGGTCTATCGAACAAGGCTATGTCTGCTGAAAGGTAAAAGCCTGCATGCTATTGGAATCGCCAGGATTAAGACAGGGATAAAAATCGATCGCGGACATCGACAAATCGATTGTCCTGCGCTTACCGAGGCGAGCCTGATTACCTGCTGGCAGGAATCAGCCTGCAGCCAGCAGAGCTTCACCCTCGATGGTGATTCGGTGCATCAGGCGGCGCTCGCCAAAGTAATCGTTGAGCGCGCAATGGTGCGTGGCCCGGTTGTCCCAGATTGCCATGGAACCTTTCTTCCAGTGAAAGCGGCAGGTGAATTCATTGTTGCGCGCATGCGCATAGAGATAATCCAACAGTGGCTGCGATTCGGCCTTGCTCCAGCCTTCGAACTTTACCGTGAAATCACCGTTGACATACAGCGCCGGACGACCCGACAGGGGGTGCCTGATGATGACCGGGTGAACTGCATCCTGGGTGGCTGCAGCCGTATTGCCGAGACGTCCGCCGAGATCGTCGATGTCACTTTCCTGATAAGCCACCTCGCCAAAGGCGTGACGACTGGAATGTTCCGCGCGCAACCCCAGCAACATGGATTTCATCCCCTCGGATAGCGCCTCGTAGGCCGCGTACATACTCGAGAACAGCGTGTCACCACCCACCGTGGGCACTACGCGGGCATAGAGGATGGATCCCATCGCGGGAATCTGGTCATAGCTATGATCGGTATGCCAGGCCGAACCGATATTCGCCTTTTGATCGGCTTCCTTGCGCACTTCGGCGATGATCGGGTGGGACTCGACTTTCTGAAAGAAGCGATTGACGTTGATTTCCCCCCAGCGGCGCGCGAAGGCAATATGCTGATCGGGAGTAATATCCTG
>CAXBMV010000339.1:0-4417 GCA_963976575.1 uncultured Gammaproteobacteria bacterium
GTCGAGGGTTTCCAGGCCGACCGAGATACGCACCATATCCGGGGTTACCCCGGCGGTAATCTGCTGTTCTTCGCTGAGCTGACGGTGAGTGGTCGAAGCCGGATGGATGATCAGCGTACGCGCATCGCCGACATTGGCGAGGTGACTCATGAACTCGGCATTGTTGATAAATTTCTCACCGGCTGCGCTGCCACCTTTGACACCGAAACTCATGATCGAGCCGGCACCGCCGGGCAGGTATTTTTCCACCTGGACGCGGTACTTGTTATCGGCGAGACCGGCATAGTTCACCCAGGATACCGCAGGATGTTGCAACAGGAATTCGGCCACACCGACCGCATTCTGGCAATGCCTGTCCATGCGCACCGGCAAGGTTTCCAGTCCCTGCAGCATCATGAAAGCGTTGAACGGACTCATCGCCGGGCCCAAGGTACGCAGGGTTTCGCAACGTGCTTTCATGGTGAAGCCGAAGTCACCGAATGTCTCGTAGAAACGAATGCCGTGGTAACCGTCCGATGGCTCGGACATACCGGGAAAATTACCGTTGCCCCAGTCGAACTTGCCGGACTCGATCAACACCCCGCCCATGCTGGTACCATGGCCTCCGATAAACTTGGTGGCCGAATGTACGACGATATCGGCGCCGTGATCCATCGGCCGGCACAGATAAGGCGTGGCGAAGGTGCTGTCAACGATCAGCGGGATGCCGGCGTCGTGGGCAACCGCCGCGATGGCTTCTATATCGATGACATTATTGGTCGGGTTGCCGATGGTCTCGGCATAAAGCGCTTTTGTCTTGCTGGTAATCGCCTTGCGGAAATTTTCCGGGTCATCGGAGTCGACAAATACCGTGTTGATACCCATCTTGCGAAAAGTGACGTCGAACTGTGAGTAGGTGCCACCGTACAGGGTTCTCGCCGACACCAGCTCATCGCCCTGTTCCATCAGGGTGAGGATTGCAGTCATTTGCGCCGCCATGCCGGTACTCACCGCGAGCGCGGCGCGGCCATTTTCCAGGGTGGCCATGCGTTCCTCGAAAACCGCCGTGGTCGGGTTGGTCAGGCGCGTATAGGTATTGCCGAAGGTTTGCAGATTGAACAGGCTGGCCGCGTGTTCGGCATCGTCAAACACATAAGAGGTGGTTTGATAAATCGGTACCGCGCGCGCACCGGTAACCGGGTCGGGTATCTGTCCGGCGTGCAGGCACTGGGTTTCTATGCCGAATTTTCGATCTGCCATAACTTGCTTCCGTTTAACGATTGAAATGCACGGGGCGCCGCGCAGAGATAATGCCAGTGTTCACGCCGATGGTATTGAGGCCTCCGAACAGTCGCGCGTATTCGATTTTGATACATCTATCCATGACCACTTCGAGGCCGGCGTCGCGGGCTTTTTGTGCGGCTTCCTCGTGGATAACCCCCAGCTGCATCCACACCACTTTGGCCCCTATTTCTATGGCGTCGTCGACGAAGGGCGGCACCCGCTCGCTGCGCTGAAACAGGTCGACTATATCCACCGGTGTGGGAATGGACTTCAAATCCGGATAGCATTTCTGCCCGAGGATTTCCTCGTACTTCGGATTGACCGGGATGACTTCGAAACCGTGGTCGAGCATGTACTTGGCTGCGAAATTACTTGGTCGTGACCAATCGGTGGAGAGGCCGACCACGGCAACACGTTTGTAATCACTGAGGATACGCCGCAGCGTGCTGATGTCGGTCATAGTTCTTTGGCCTGTTGTCGCAATGCAAATTTCTGTATTTTGCCGGTAGAGGTCTTCGGCAAGGGCCCGAACACAACACGACGCGGCGCCTTGAAACGCGCCATGTTTTCTCGACAGAAATCGATGATGTCCTGCTCGCTGACCTCACCGGCATCCTCGCGCAGGGTAACGAAGGCGCAGGGGATCTCGCCCCATTTTTCATCCGGTTTCGCCGCCACCGCGGCTTCCAGCACAGCAGGGTGGCGATAGAGTATGCCCTCGACCTCAATGCTGGAAATATTCTCACCGCCGGAAATGATGATGTCCTTGGAACGGTCCATGATCTGGATATAGCCGTCGGGATGACAAACGGCAAGATCGCCGCTGTGGAAATATCCGCCGGCGAAAGCCGCCTCGTTGGCCGATGAATTTTTCAGGTAACCCTTCATCACAATATTACCGCGAAACATAATCTCACCAATGGTAACGCCATCGCGCGGCGCATACCACCAGTTCTTCGAGCATCGGGTAGCGCACGCCCTGACGCGATTTCATTTTCGCCTGATCGGTGATGCTGAGCTCGTCCCACTCCTCGTGCCAGGCGCAGACCACGGCCGGACCATAAACCTCGGTCAAACCGTAGGCATGGGTGACCTTGAAGTTCAGTTTTTGCATCGCTTCGAGTACAGCCGGCGGCGGTGCCGCGGCCGCGGTCATGATATTGACCTGATGATCTATGCCCTTTTTCAATTCGGCGCTGGCGTTGGCCATCAGGTTGAGAACTATGGGCGCGCCACACAGGTGGCTGACCTTGTGCTGCTTGATGGCCTGAAATATAGCGTCCTCGCGCACCGCGCGCAGGCAGACATTGGTGCCATTGAGCGCGGCGATGGTCCAGGGAAAGCACCAGCCGTTGCAATGAAACAGCGGCAAGGTCCAGAGGTACACCGGGTGGCTTTGCATATCCCAGCCGAGTACGTTGGACACCGCGTTCAGATAGGCGCCGCGATGATGTGTGACCACCCCCTTGGGGTCGCCGGTAGTGCCCGAGGTATAACCAAGCGCGATTGCCTGCCATTCATCCTGCGGCAGCCGCCACTGGAAGTCGGCGTCGCCCTGTTCGAGGTAATTCTCGTATTCGATTTCCCCAATGAATTCACCACCGCTGAATGCGGAGTCGTCGACATCGACCACCATCGGTTTGACTTCCAGCTGCGCCAGCGCGCCCTCGATCACTTCGCAAAATTCACGGTCAGTGAAGAGTATTTTTGCCCCGGAATGCATGAGCATGAAGGCAATCGCGTCGGCATCGAGGCGATAATTGAGCGCATTGATGACGCCGCCACTCATCGGAACCGCGAAATGCAGTTCATACATAGCCGGCACATTGGGCAGCATCACCGCGACGGTGTCGTCTTCGCCTATGCCACTTTGCTGCAGTGCCGAAGCAAGCTTACGGCAGCGGCTGTAGGTGCTTGCCCAGTTTTGCTGTCTGTCACCATAAATCAGCGCGCAGCGTTCGGGATACACGGAGGCGGCGCGCTCGATGAATGTCAGCGGCGATAGCGGCGTATAGTTTGCCGGGTTCTTCTCCAGGCCCTGGTTGTACTGGCTGTCTGTGATCATTGCTTATCGATCCTGCCAAGTCGGTTTGCGTTTTTCGATGAAGGCATCGATGCCCTCGCGCGCGTCATGCGAATCCATGTTGCAAGTCATGCGTTCACCAGCGTAAGCGTAGGCCGCGGACAAGTCCATTGGCAGTTGCCGGTAAAACATTTCCTTGCCCAGCGCGATCGAATGCGCCGACTTGGACGCGATTTTATCGGCCAGCATCCGGGTCGCGTTATCTAATTCCTCGGCGGCGACGACTTCGTTCACCAGGCCATATTGCAACGCCTGTTGCGCCGAGATGAAGTCACCGCTAAGCAACATTTGCATGGCCTGTTTGCGTGGCAGGTTCCTGCTTAAGGCTACCGCAGGGGTGGAGCAAAATAGACCAGCATTGATGCCGGAAACGGCGAACTTTGCCTCTGCAGCGGCTACCGCGAGATCACAGTTGGCCACTAGCTGGCAGCCGGCGGCAGTGGCGATACCCTGCACGCGCGCGATCACGGGCTGGCGTAGCTGGTTGATCGTCATCATCATGCGACTGCATTGTTCGAACAGGGCCTGGTGGAAGGCAGGATCTTCGCTACTACGCATTTGTTTCAAGTCGTGGCCCGGACAAAAAGCCTTGCCGTTGGCGGCGATGATAACCACGCGAACCGATTCATCGGCATTGATTTCATCGAGTGCAATCTGCAATTCGGATAACAGTTCCGAAGACAAAGCATTGTACTGCGCGGCTCGATTCAATGTCAGCGTAGCAATGCCATCGGCCTGATCGCGCAATAAAATGTCTTGCTGCTCCAACTTGTCGGCGGTGCTACTCATGGCTATAACCCCTGGATTTTGTTGGCGAGATAAATTGAAAAGTAATGACCGTAACGCCGCTGCAACTGCGGCAGCATCCAGTCCTTGCCGGTGACCCGGCCGCGACACAACGAACTGCCGCAACGGCAGTCCAGCACATAGTCATCGGAACGCTCCATCGAGTAGTCGTGGCAGAGTTCCTCACCGGCGCTGATATCACGCATCGCGACATAGACCACCTGGCCTCGAAAGCCGACGTTGGGATCGCAGGAATGGTTGATGAACACGGTCATGTCATCGACT
>CAXBMV010000340.1:0-4407 GCA_963976575.1 uncultured Gammaproteobacteria bacterium
CAGTTCCATCCAGGCATTGTCTATCGATTTGACCCGCGGAATAAAATAATCGGCGAAGCCCGTCATCGGGTCGTAGGCGAGGCTATCGCAATCGTAACCTGAATAAAACCATACAGGCTGGTCGGCATGCTGCTGCGCAACGTCGTCGATACCATCGGCGAAATCTTCGTAATTAACAAATAGCAGTTGGTGGGCCGACTGGAACATGCCCTGCAAAAAACAATATCGGCAATCGTAAACGCAGTTAAGCATATGCGAGAAATAATAATTATGTTTGCCACCCAGACCGTAACCCTCCGGGGTGGTGAGTATATGGCCCTTGTTTTTCGCAGCGATGATCAGGGCAGGATTTTTCTTTTGCAGGCGAAAATTCTGCGCCCGGGGATTAAACACCTCGCCATAGTGTTCGATCTCAACCAGAGGCAGATGACGCAGTCGCGCCAGCAGTTTTTCAGTTCTCGGGTGCTGGCGTATTCCAGCTTCTACATAAACACAGCTGAGCATGGCTAGAGTTCGTTGCTATCGGAATAGCCCATTTGTTGCAGGGATCCAAGAATGGCTTTACTCGAGCTGGCGTCACCGATCTGTTGCAGTATCTGTGTCATTGAGTAATCACGACCAAGCAGGTAGGCGAGCAATACCCTGAGTCTGGCCTGTTGAGTCTGGCTGAATCTGGCCAGGCTGGCTAGTTGCTGCCAGGCCTCGGCCGGCACTTCCAGGCTGGCGAGTTGTTCGCTGAGCGCCTGTAGCTGCCGGGCTTGTTCATCGATCAACTGAATATGCTGCTGGATAAAAGCGCTTATCCTGTGTTTGTCGCGAGCCTGGTTTTCTGATTGATTGTCGCTGACTATTTTTATGCACTGGCATAGTTCTGCGCTGCTGAAACGCAGCGCAGTGGCCAGGAATGCGCTGGCTTCCATATCGAATAAATGGCTGGGATGATAATCAAAACTGGGTTGGCTGAGGCTGATACAACTGGCCTTTGCCAGCGCGGACTTAGCGGTTGTCACCGGGTAGTAGCTGCGCCGGGTTTCAGCGTCGGTGACCTGATTGATCAGAAATATTGACCCCAGGGCCTGATCGGCCGCACCGGCAATACCGAGGTTGAGCCAGGCGATAGCGGCATGCTGCGCGAAACTGGCCGCCGCCCAGGCGGTAGCAGCCGCGCTGGCAATTTTGCCGGGTCCGCTGATAATGCAGGCGCTATTATCACCCTGGTAAAGCTCGAAAGCCCGGGTCTGTTGCGACTTCTTCAAGCGGTAATAATCGATTACCGGTTTTGCCTCACAATGCAGCGCGCAGACCCAGATCAGCATCGGCCCGGTTCCAAATCGTCGCGCCATGCGCTCAGCAATGGAGTGAATTCATCGACTACGGCCTGGTTGCCACGTTTGTGTGCACCATTGAGCAGGATTTTCAGCTTGCGCAATAACATCTGGCGGCTGGCCTCACGCGCGTCGGGTGACAGTTTGTGCCTGCCCAGTAAATTCGCCAGTGCGCGGATGCGAAACCTGTCCATGCCCCAATACTGTTGCGATAGCTGGTCTTCGTGTCCTGCGTATCGCGTCACCAGAGCCTGCTCGCTAAAATGCACCGGGTAGCGGTGACACAGGCGCAGCCATAAATCATAGTCTTCGCAGGCAGGCAGGGTTTCGTCAAACATGCCCAGTGACAACAGTATGTCTTTACGCATGACTACCGTAGAGGGCGAGATTGCGCACAGTGCGAGACAGTGGTCGAATATCCAGCCACCCTGTTTGCGATGCTTTTCCATCGGGTTGACACGTACACCCTTGCGTACCCAGATTTCATCGGAGTGATATAAGACGTAATCGGGAGACTGCAGCTGTGCCTGGCGGATACGTTCGAGCTTATTCCTATGCCAGCTGTCATCGGAATCGAGAAAGGCTATCCAGTCATACTTCGCTTGCGAAATGCCGCGATTTCGAGCCGCGCTCACGCCGAGATTTTGCTGGCGAATGATTTTTACTTCGGGATAGCGTTGCCTGGCCCATTCGCTACTACCATCGCTGGAACCATCGTCGATGAGGATAATCTCTTCTGCCGGGGAAGATTGCTCGACCACCGATTGCAGGGCCCGCTCGAGGCAGTGCCTGCGATTAAAGCTGGGGATAATGGCTGAGATTTGCATGACCCTGGCCCTGCGGATCAGCTTTTTTGCGGGATGCTCGCAGGCCCCGGGAAATTGGTCACAGCCGATCCATCGCTTTCGTGAATGCGATTCTTGCCGCTTTGCTCAACTTCATCGATGCGAATAATCGAATACAACGGGATGTAGCTGTGTTTGACATTGGCGAACTCGAGCTTGAGCTTTTCCTCGGCCGGGTCGATGAGTAACTTCGACTGTTCGCCAAATATGATTTGCCCGATCTCGACGAACCCGGCCATTTGCGACTGGCTGACTTCGCGGGCATAAAGTTCGTAAATGCGATTGTTATTGTGAAACTGGATACGGAAGCAATGATCTTGTGCTTTGCCCATGATTACAACTCAGACCGGGATGCCGAGGCGATGAGTTCATCGAGTTCACCGTCCATATGCAGTTCGGTCAACTCGGTATAGCCACCAATGACTTCACCGTCAATCAGTATCTGCGGCACGGTCGCAGCATTGCGAGTGGTTTCGATAAAATCGAGCATCGCCGCTTCACTGTCATTGATGTGAATTTCTGTGAATGCCACACCCCATTTGTCCAGCATGCTCTTCGCTGCGGTGCAATAGGGGCAGGTGGGGGTACTATATACGGTGACTCGGGACATGGATTTACAGCTGATTAACCTGGGCAAAGGATTCTACTACAGAATATCCCGAGCACCCTAGCATGGCTAGCTTAAACTAAGTGTCTTTATCGCCAATATCGCCTGATTTCTCAGGGTTTTAAGCAGGCTTAGCTGATTGTCCGTGATTCGGATCGGGTCTTGCATAGGGCTGTCGATATAAATGAGTGCAACCGGTAAGTTTTTGATCACGATCGGGAACAGGGTAAAGCTGCTGGAGGCGATGTGGTTGTGATACCAGTCAGGAATCTTGCTGCTGATTTTTTCCGCCGCGGTGTTTTCGATATGGATGTCGACGTTTTTCTTGAAGGCAATATGAAATACATCGTTTTGCATGGCCTGTGGAATGACGAAATGCTCGATAATGGCGTCGACCCCTTCGCCGTAACCTAAGCGGGCTTTGATGCTTGCGATCTTTCAGACACAAGACTACCCGCGAACCCTGCAGAGCCCGATAAATGGTTTCCAGTATCATTTGCATGACCTGGTTGATAGTGAATTCTCCGGTCAGAGTATTGGTAATATCCTGGATGCCATCGGCCAGCGCTTTTTCGACCGAAGCGGACTGTGATTCCGAATGATCTGCGAGATACTCGACACCGTCGACACTTTCCGGCTGCGTTTGCTCGCAGTCTTCGGCTTCTGCCTCGGCAATAGCAGCGCTGGAAATCTGTTGATAAAGGTGGCTTTGCGTCAAGTCAAACTGGATCAATCGGGAAAACTCGGCCAGCTCTCTGTGGCTGTTTTCGATCAGTCGAGATACGGATTCCTCATCGATTTTCAATACCCTGGAAAATTGACGGGTCAGGTTTCTGATGGCGGGGGCCTGTTGCTCCAGTTCCAGGGACAGACAGGCGCCCAGGGCATTACTGAACTGCGAGATCAATTTAAGACGAACCGGGGCGGTTTGGCCGGTAGGCAGTTGTTCGAAGTCCAGTGGCAGCATGCTGTCGGTGATCAAATCGGGAAACCCCCACTCGCGTGCCACCGCTATCCCCAGTTTTGCATAGCTGCTGTCCAGTACCCGGGAAACAGCGCGGGTTTCGTCAAGGCCTTCCTGCTCGACCAGTTGCGCTATCGCCTGCGACTCGTCGGGCAGGTAAAATCGCACCAGCATCTTGCCCAGCTGTTGCAGCATGGCGCATAGAAATGCCTCTTCCTGGTTGGGAATGCCCAGCGACGAAGCAAGGTCGTTGGCTACCAGACCGCTAAACAAAGACATGACAGCGGCTTCCTTGAGCTGGCTGACCTGTTGCCTGTTCTGCAAATGGTCGAACAGCATCAGCGTGGCGGCGATGCTACGCACACGGTTGCCCCGGTTGTAGTAAACCGAGTTGACCAGACGCAGAACCTTGTTGGTCAGCGAATAGTCCTTGAGTATGCTGTTGGAAATGCTCGTCAGACTGTCGGTTTCGCTACTGCTGGCCTGGTTCAATGCGCTTAGTGTTTGTGAAAACACAGGGAAGTCCTCACGATCGAGCATGCGATGTCGTAGCAGGCTAATGGTGGTTTCCTTGTTGTCTTCGATCATGCCGGAACCAGCAGCAGCGCTCGATCAGGAGCGCTCCGGATACAGTTTGGGGGTTGATTTGCCAGGCTGCTTTGCCGG
>CAXBMV010000341.1:0-4382 GCA_963976575.1 uncultured Gammaproteobacteria bacterium
CACCGTCGTAGTCCAGCTGCAGGCCCAGGTAACGCAGGAATTCATAGCGCATACCGCTCAGATCTACCTGATATCTTTCGTCCCTCGCGGTGAACTGCTTGCGCAACTCAATCATTTCTTCCGCATCGTAACGTTCGGTGATACGCGGGTAATGCTGCGCCAGCCATTGATACAGGGTTTTCTCGGCATGCAAAATCGTCGGCATACAGGGCCAGAGCGTATCGTCGAGATCGAAAGCGATAATGGAAATATGTTTGAACACGGGTATTCAACAGGAAACTGGGACTGCAATTCTAGAGCAGTTGCCCCGATTACGAAACCATTGCGCGGCCATTCTTATCAGTAGGCACTCATTTCAAGAAGCTGCCTGATCTCGGCAATGTCTTACTGCCGCAGTATTTTCTTCAGGTTCAGGAGTGAGCCCACTGCTGGACTGAACTAAGAATTCATTCCCGTCCAGATGAATATTCTCCGCATTTTGCACTTTAGCCGTGCAAAGCCCTGTAAATGCAACGCCTTCCCCAATACAATGTGCGGCTTCGAAATGCTACCTCGGGAGCCAATCATGCCACGTTTCAATCGCTTGTTAATCACCGGTGCCGCCGGCAACCTCGGTAGGGAACTGCGTCGCGGACTGGCGCCGCTAACCACCACCCTGCGCCTCACCGACCGGGGAGATATGGAGGCGGCCGCAGCGCACGAAGAAGTCATGCAGGCGGAACTGGGTGACTTCGATGCGATGATGAAGGTAGTCGAAGGTTGCGATGCGATCGTGCATTTTGGTGCAGCGCCGGTAGAAAGACCCTGGGCTGAAATCCTCGAGAGCTCGATAGTCGGGGGTTATAACGTCTACGAAGCGGCACGGCGGCAGGGCGTAAAACGCATCGTCTATGCCAGCTCGATACACTCGGTTGGATTCGAGCGACGCGAGGATGGCGCCGACACCGACACGCCACACAACCCGGATACTCTATATGGTGTGTCCAAGTGTTTCGTCGAAGACCTGGCCAAGTTGTATTTCAACAAGTTCGGCATCGAATCGGCCTGCCTGCGCATCAATTCCTGCTTCCCGAAACCTGTCGATCGCCGCCACCTCGCCACATGGCAAAGTTTCGCCGACCTGGTACACCTGGTGGAGCGTTGCCTGCTATCGGAGCGCGTTGGTCATTCGGTTGTTTATGGTATTTCCAATAACCAGGAATCATTCTTTTCCAATCACAAGGCGGCACACCTGGGATACAAACCCAAAGACAATGCCGAGGACTACCGTGCCGAGGTCGAGGCCGCGGTTCCGGTGGGCGACCCCTTCGACCCAGCGGTTGAGTTTCTCGGCGGCTTTCTCTGCGCCTACGGTCATCCCGACGAAGAGGAGAGATTGTAAGCCCTTGATTGAATGGCCCGCCCGCAATGCGGGCGGCTATCTACTGCAGCACCGAGGCAAGACTATTCAGCCTTGCTGACCATCAACATTTTTCACTCATTCTCCTCATTTTAAAAATCTGTACTACACTCGAGGCATTGCGAAAATAATTTAAGTAAATCAATTTGTTATAGTTAAAAGCTATTATGAATTTGACTGAAGTAAAGAGACAAACCGGAGTAGTCGAGCAACAAACCATGATCAAGGCAAACCGATATCTGATCATAGCATCCACCATCGGCATCATCGCCATCCTCTGCCTGATGTTGTTCTACCGACAGCTGGCCATGTCTAACCTGGTCGAACACGAAACCCGCGGTAACGTCGCCCTGACCCAGGTGTTGTCGAAAGTCATCTGGACCCGTTACCAGGCATTAACCAGCGCAGCTGCGGACAATAATAAAAAGTTAGGCAAGGAACATCCGGCCATTCGCCAACTCGATGCCGAGGTCAAACAAATGATGCGCGGCTCGAAACTGGTCAAGGTGAAGATATTCAATCTTGATGGCCTCACGATTTTCTCCACCGACCCCTCGCAGATCAACCAGGACAAGCGCGACAACAGCGGTTTTCGCAGTGCCCGGGCAGGCCAGCCGGCAAGCAATATCACTTTTCGCGACCAGTTCGACGCCTTCGAAGGCAGCGTCAGCGATATCAACGTGGTGTCCTCCTACATTCCCATTACCGGTCAGTCCAACGAGATCGAAGCCGTGTTCGAAGTCTACTCGGATGTCACCGATTTGATTCGCCAGATGCAACGCCAGCAGTGGTACATATTCTTCGGCGTACTCGGCAGCGTGGCGATACTTTATTTTTTGCTGATCAGCAGTTCGAGGCGCGCCGATCAAATCGAAGCGGTGAGATTCGAGGAAGCCTCGCTGAGCCAGGCGCAGATTCATTACCAGACTTATTATCACGCCATTACCGATTTACCCAATCGCCTGAACTTCACCGAGAGGCTGGAACAGGCGCTGGCGATGGCACAGAAACACAATACCCTGCTGTCGGTAATATTCATCGATATCGATCGCTTCAAGCTGGTCAACGACAGCTTTGGCCTGAGTTCCGGCGATGCCCTGCTGCGCCTGATCGGAGATCGCCTGTCAAACTGTATGCGTGGCAACGACTCCTTGTTCCACATGGGAGGGGACGAATTTACCCTGCTGATGGAAAATTTGAAGGACAGCGACAGTCCGGCACGACTGGCGAAACGCGTCGCCGACGCGATGAAGGCCCCGTTTATCATCAACGATCAGCCGATCATCGTCACGCTAAGCCTCGGCATCGCCATACACGAGGAGGACGACAGCAATGCTGCCAAGCTGTCGAAGAATGCCGAGGCCGCGATGTATCTGGTCAAGGCAGTCGGTGGTAATCAAATGCGTTATTACACACCCGAGCTGGATCGTCACGCTCAGGAACAACTCATTTTCGAGTCAGCCTTGCAGCAAGCCTTACCCAACAGGGAGTTTGTGTTGCACTATCAGCCGCGGCTGGCGGCCGACGAAACCAGCCTGATTGGCTTCGAAGCCCTGATTAGATGGCAACGCAACGACGCTTCGATGGTAGCTCCCAACGACTTTATTCCGGTGTTGGAAATGAACGGACTGATTCGCGATGTTGGCCAATGGGTACTGGGCGAGGCCTGCCGGCAATGCAAGGCCTGGCAGGATCAGGGCTACGATCCGCTGCGAATCTCGGTGAACGTGTCGCCACTGCAATTTCGCGAAGGAGGCTTTGTCGAGCAGGTAGAAGACGTACTCGCAGCAACCGGGCTGGACGCCAGTTATCTCGAACTCGAGCTAACCGAAAGCGCCCTGCTCGACGATCCGCAGGCAGCGATAAATACCATGGAAAAGCTGCGCGACATGGGTGTCACGCTATCGCTGGATGATTTTGGTACCGGTTATTCCTCGTTCAGTTATCTGCGCAACCTGCCGGTTGATTTTCTCAAGATCGATCGCAGCTTTGTCAACGAGATAGCGCAGAACCGCATGGACGCCTCGATCGTGTCGGCGATTGCGTCGCTGGCCCACAACCTCGACATCGGCCTGGTAGCGGAGGGCGTGGAAAGCCGCGAACAGGCAGAAAAATTAATCCTCGCCGGGTGCCATGAATTGCAGGGCTATCTTTACAGTAAACCAGTCAGTGCCAGCAACGCGGAGAAATGGCTAACCCGCGACAAGCGCATAACTTCGGGCCAGAACTAACCGCGACCGCGACAGATCAGGGTAAAAACTCTCTCCCCGCCAGCCCCGGGTGTTCTCTCGGGATCTTGTAGATACGAAACAGTGCTTAATTGATCTAAGACGATAGCGAGAATATTTCCGTTCGGCATGGGCGCAACATCATATCCCCTGAACGGGCAATTCAAAGGCGACCGCAAGAGCCACAGGGCAGTAGCAAGGATTCATGCCTGCATGCCTGATTTGATCGCCTGCCCACTTTTTTCGCCAGACAGCCTGTCGCTTATGGCTTTAACTGGCGATCATTGTTCATTACTATATGCAGCCTTCAGACAATCCAGGTCAAAATGATTTCACGCGCAGACAGATTCACGGTTGACGTATCGGGTGTCCGTATCGGTGGCAGTTCCCCGGTAGTGGTGCAATCCATGACCAATACCGACACCGCCGATATCGCCGCTACCGTGGCGCAGGTCATCTTATTGCACGAAGCCGGCTCCGAACTGGTGCGAATAACGGTGAACAACGACGAGTCGGCCGCGGCGGTTCCGCATATCGTCGAGCAATTGGCAGCGCAGAATTGTCATGTGCCGATCGTAGGTGACTTTCATTACAACGGCCACAAACTGCTGAAGCAGCACGACGCCTGCGCGCAGGCGCTTGCCAAATACCGCATCAATCCCGGCAATGTCGGTCATGGCAAAAAACGCGATGCACAGTTCAGCGAAATGATCGAAATCGCCTGCCGCCACAACAAGCCGGTGCGCATCGGTGTC
>CAXBMV010000342.1:0-4353 GCA_963976575.1 uncultured Gammaproteobacteria bacterium
GCAGGGACACGGTCGGGAAGGCCGCCTGGAACGCGGTGAGGGCGTCGACGAGTCGGGCGCCAGGCATCAGCACGCTCGACACGAAGCCGAGTTCGGCTTCGAGTTGACGCACCTGGTGGCTCACCGCGCCCTTGCTCAGGTTCAGCTCTCGCGCGGCCTTACCCATGTTCAAATGACGCGCCACCAGGAGAAAGTTACGCAGGTAATCGAAATGACGGAATCGCATAGTGACTGTTTAATTTATTTAGACAGTAAGGTCAATTCTTTTGATTCGATTTCTGACAAATCTAGAAATACACTCGCATTCAGACAGAATCCTGGCAGATTGACATTCAAGCCAGTTAATTCATTTATACACTTAGAGCAGCATTTATCTCGCGGAGAAGAGCATGAGCGAACTTACAAGAACTTCGGCGCTGGCTTCACGCCACCGCGCCCTGGGATCGGGCCTGGAAGACTGGAATGGCATGGGCACCGCCTGGAGTTACCACAGCGACGCCAACGACGAACACGATGCGATTCGCGAAGCGGCGGGTTTGTTCGACATGTCACCCTTGAAAAAAGTATTCCTGCGCGGCCCCGATGCGGCGCGGGTGGTGAATCACGTGATCAGCCGCGACATGAACCGGATCGAGCCCGGCAACTCCGCCTATGGCGCGATATTGAGTGAACAGGGCACGGTGGCAGACGATGCCATTATCGCCAACAACGGAAACCGGGAGTGGATGCATTGCCACGGATCCGGCGCCAGCATGGAATGCCTGCAGGAATCGGCGCAGGGGCTAAACGTCGATATCGAGCTGGACGATGATTTACACAATATTTCCCTGCAGGGTCCAGACGCGCTGCCATTGCTCGATGCGCACTGCGAGATAGATCTCGCGCCGATGCAATATTTTCAGCACCGCGCAACCCGTTTATTCGGACATTCCTGTCGCATTTCGCGCACCGGTTATAGCGGCGAACGCGGCTATGAAATTTTTGCCGCTGCCGATGTGATCGGCGACCTCTGGGACCAGATAGTTGGACTGGGCGTCATGCCCTGCTCCTTTGCCTCGCTGGACAAGGTGCGCATCGAGGCTGCCCTGCTGTTTTATGGCTATGACATGAATGACTCACACAGCCCCTGGGAAGTGGGACTGGGATTCACGGTTAACCGCGACAAGGACAATTTTCGTGGCAAGCAGGCGGTGTTCGCCTCGGCTGGCAAGGAACGTTTTTTCGGCGCCGGTATCTCGATCGCCAAAGACGACTCGCTGGGCGGTGGTGAAACCTTGTGGCTGGCCGACCAGGAAGTGGGCGTGGTCAACAGTCCTTGCTGGTCGCACCGCCTGAACAAATCGCTGGCACTGGTGCATTTGCAGGCCGATGCAGCCCGGCCGGGCACGAAACTGGAGCTACGCGGGGACGGGTTCAGCGCGACAGCAACGGTCGAGAAAATTCCCTTTTTCGACCCCGCGAAAACGCGCACTCACGCCTGATCCATGACGAGAATCGAAAACATGACAACCCACAGACGCCGCGGGCGGCGGGTAGGAAACGAAATAGCGCCGATGCCCGCTTTTTTCACCCGCAAGATTCCGCGCTACGAATTGCTGGGCGAAGAGGAACTGGTGAAACTCGAAGCGCATGCCGACTGGATATTGCAGGAAATCGGTGTAGAAATCCGTGGTGATGCGGTAGCCCTGCAACTATTCAAGGATGCCGGCGTCAGCGTCGATGGCGAGCGCCTGCGCTTCGAACGCGGACAGGCTCGCGCACTCTGCGCCAGCGCGCCGAAAACCTACCGCATGCACGCTCGTAACCCGGCTAACAGCGTCGAATTCGGCGGTGACAGCCTGGTGCTGGGTCCTGCCTACGGCTCACCATTCGTCACTGATCTCGAGGGTGGGCGACGCTATGCCACGCTGCAGGATTTTCAGAATTTCATCAAACTGACGCAAATGACCCCGGCGCTGCACCACCAAAGCGGAACCGTTTGCGAACCGGTCGATGTCGCCGTCAACAAGCGTCACCTCGACATGGTGTACGCGCACCTGCGTTATGGCGACAAACCCTTCATGGGATCGGTCACCGCACCCGAGCGTGCCGAGGATTCACTGGCGATGGCGCGCATCGTCTTCGGCGAGGCATTCATGCAGGATAACCTGGTCATACAGGGCAATATCAACGTGAATTCGCCGCTGGTATACGACGACACCATGACCGGTGCGCTGCGCGCCTACGCGGCCGCCAACCAGGGCAACGTGATATCGCCCTTCATCCTCGGCGGCGCCATGTCCCCTGTGACCCAGCCGGCGCTGATTGCGCAGGCGCATGCCGAGGCCATGGTCGGCATAGCGCTGACGCAACTGGTACGCCTGGGCGCGCCGGTGGTTTACGGTACATTCCTGACAACCATGGATCTGAAAACCGGTGCACCCACCTTCGGCACGCCGGAATCCACGCTCGCTTGCCTGGCGATTTCGCAACTCTGTCGCCGCCTCAGCCTGCCGTTTCGCTGTGGTGGTCATTTAACCGCTTCCAAGGTAGCCGATGGCCAGGCCATGCAGGAATCAATGAATACCATGAACCCGGCGATCATGGCCGGCGCCAATTTCATCTTTCAATCGGCCGGCTGGCTCGAGGGCGGGCTTACCATCGGCTACGAAAAGTTTCTCATGGATAGCGACAACTGCGCCGCGATCGCATCCATGCTGAAAGGACTGAGCCTGGATGATAACCAGCTGGCTGCCGACGCCTATCTTGAAGCTGGTATAGGTAGTAACTTTCTCGGCGTGGCGCATACCATGCGCAACTACCGCGACGCAAACTATCGCGCCGAACTGTCCGATACCCATTCCTTCGAGCAGTGGCAGGAAAACGGCAGCCTCGATATGCAACAACGCGCGCAGCAACGCTGCAAGCAAATGCTGCTCGACTACCAGCCACCGCCCATAGACCCTGCCATCGACGAAGCGCTACTCGACTTCGTCGCCAGAAAGAAAGCATCCATGGTGGATGCCTGGTACTAAGATTGCACCCAGCCATGCCCGCGGGACAGAAGGAGAATTTTCCTGGTCTTAAACAAATCCTCAGTCTTGATTGCTATTCTCAGCATCACTATGAATCTAACCGGAAGACTCGGTGTTTAATATTCTCCTCGTCGAACAACCCCAACTACAAAGAAGCAATATTCACTCCTGCCTGATCAAAGCAGGTAATTCGGTGGTACTCGCGGACGGCCCTGAAAAGGTAGACATCGCGTTGAGCCATCGTCAATACCAACTGGTTATATTCGATATCAGTTGCGGTGGTTTGAAACTACTAAAAACTGTCATCGCAGGAAAACTTCAGGCAAAGCTCTTGCTGGTTTCAACCAGAGAGAGGTTTGCCGAATGTCTGCAGGGGCTCAACCTCGGAGCAGATGATTATATCGATAAGCCGGTTAACCCGGACAGTTTGATGGTACAGGTCAAAGACCTGTGTCTTCGTCCCGAAAGCAATGTGCCCGGCATCATTCAACTGGGTGACCTGCAATTGAACACTTCCTCAAAACAGGTCCGGCTGGGCAGCAAACAGGTGAAGCTGACACCCAGCGAATACAGGATTCTCGAATTGCTGCTGAAAAACCAGAGCGAAGTGTTAAGCCACCAACGCATCAATGTGCTCGCCCGCGGCAAGGATTCGAATGCACCGAAAAATTCGACCGAAGCGCATATCTGTAGTTTGAGGCGCAAGCTGTTCCGCCTGGGATTGACCGACCTGATACGAACCCATCGCGGATTCGGATACATTATTGAACCCCAATCGGTTGCAAATTCCGCCCATTAGTCCACCTCATCTGACACTCAGTCACTTCACTGTTTCTTGATGAATATTGCAAAACAGCCTCCATCTTAAGCGGATCTTAAGTTTGAGATAAGAGAAGCGAAATTTACGTCTCTGACCCTTCATAGCTTAAGCTGATCTTAAGTATTTACTGATAATTTCCGGTTTTAACTGGCGAGGATATTGCCCGCCAGCTTGTGTAAAACCGGAGAACGATTTGTTAACAGTAGCGGCGCATAGCCTAGAAAGATTCAACTTCCATTACGACATATCGGGCAGCAGGCTGGTTCTGGTGGTGTCCGTGTATCTGACTATTTTTACCAATGCGGCCTTCTTCGGTAATGTAGTAGAAATCTATCCATTGAACTGGAGTAATCTGCCATTCCTGTTGTCGCTGGTTACATTTATTGCACTATTCACTCACTTCCTGTTATCGCTGGTCTGTAATCGCTACAGCATAAAGCCGGTGCTCATTGCCTGCCTGTTGATTAGCTCTCTGAGTGCCTATTTCATGGATAGCTATGGCGTCATCATCGATGACCA
>CAXBMV010000343.1:0-4350 GCA_963976575.1 uncultured Gammaproteobacteria bacterium
AGGCCATTGCATTGGGAAGAACGGTACTCATGGATGAATCGATCGTCATGCTCGATGAACCTACCAACAGTTTCGACAATACCACCGAGTCGATAGTCAAGAAACGGCTTTATGAATTCACCCGCGACAAGACTCTCATCCTGGTCACCCACAAGGCTGCCATGCTCGACCTGGTAGAGCGATTAATCGTCATAGACGAAGGTCGCGTGGTACTGGATGGCGCTAAAAAGGATGTACTCGAAGCTTTAAAAGGGGGGCAGAATGCGCCCGCATAACGAAGATGTAACCGAACTCGAGGACTCCACCCAGATGGGAGTCCATGGCAAGCATGATCTTGTTTACATGCAAAGCTTATCCGCCGCCGTTGTACATAGATCACCCAGATACCTGATTATGGTTGTGATGCTGATAGCCCTTTTCGTCATAGCCGCTATTCTGTGGATGAACTGGGCACAGATTGACGTGGTCATTCGCGGCTCGGGAAAAATCTCGCCTGCCAGCCAGGTGCAGATAATACAAAGCCTTGAGGGCGGAATAGTCTCGGAAATCCTGGTCAGCGAAGGTCAGAATGTCGGCATAGGTGAACCCTTGATCAAAATCAACGACATTGCCTTTTCGAGCTCCTTCGAAGAAAACCAGCTGCTGTACCTGGAATTATTGGCCAGGTCCAGTCGCCTCAATGCACAAGCCTTCGGGGTCGATTTTGTTGCCGCTAAAGAAATCACCGAGGAAGCACCTGGCCTGCTCGAATCAGAAAGAAGCCTGTATGAGTCGAACCAGCGTCAACTCGAAAAAGCACTGAGCATACTCGAAGAAAAATTCAATCAGCAGCAATCCGCGCTGCAGGAAGCGCAATCGAAGCAGCGCCAAATTTCCAGATCGCTGGAACTGGTGCAGAAAGAAATCAAGATAAAGACACCCTTGAAGGATCGCGGCATCATCAGTGAAGTCGAGTTTTTGCAGTTGCAACAACGCGAATCCGAAATGCAGGGAGAACTGGAAACGATCAATTTCGCCATTCCACGGATTCGCTCCACTATCGACGAGGCCCGATCAAACCGGCAAAAAGAGTTACTCGACTTTCAAAACAGTGCCAAGAAAGAATTGAACGAGGTTAACGCAGAACTGGGTCGCATCAAGGAATCGCAGACCGCGTTAAAAGACCGCGTTAAACGAACCACTCTGCGCTCCCCGGTCAGGGGGGTTGTGCAGCGGCTTTATGCAAATACCGTTGGCGGGGTAGTCAGCCCGGGAAGCAATATTGTAGAAATCGTACCCAAGGAGGATTCACTGCTGGTGGAAATCAGGATTAAACCGGCAGATATCGCCTATATTATTGAGGGCCAAACCGCCCGATTAAAATTTTCGGCTTACGATTTCGCCATCCACGGAAGTTTGCAGGGTTCAGTTATTTTTGTTAGTGCCGATACCATTACCAATGATGACGGCGAAAGCTTTTACCTTGTCAGAGTCGAGCCGAGTAAAGATTACCTGGGACACGAAAGCAACCCACTGCCCATTAAAATTGGCATGACTGTTGAGGCAGATATTATTACCGCAAAGAAAACCATATTGTCATATCTGACCGAACCGGTGCATCGCGGGATCGACAAGGCATTAAGAGAACGCTAATGCAGTTAGTCGTCTATTCAAGATCGCATTCGTTCGCGACTTTTCTGCAAAGACATCTCGATCGCGATTTTCAATGCCGTGAAGATTTGGCCAGCTTGTTGGAAACGGACAAGCTTCATTTGCTGCACATAAGCAGCTTGCAAGACGAGGCTTTCGAAAAATTACTACAGATTTCGCCTGGCGATAGCAGGATCGCAGTCTGCGCCGACCTGCCAAATATTGGCGAAATGCTCGAATCTGTGCGACTCGGGGCAAAGGCTTACTGCAATAGCTACATGGCCGCCCTGCACTACCAGCAGATGCTGCAACAACTGGAAAACGGGCAAAGCTGGTTCCCACCACAATTGCTCGAGCAAACCTTTGCATTGGCGCATCAGGCGAGCAATACCCAGGTTAGCACGAAGAGTCTCGATGCTTTGACCAGCCGTGAAAAGGAAATTGCACTGGCCGTCGCCGAGGGAAAGTCAAACCGGGAAATATCCACCCATTTCGATATTTCAGAAAGGACGGTAAAGGCTCACCTCACCAATATATTTAAAAAACTCCAACTAAAGGACCGAGTCGGTCTGGTCTTGCATTTAAAGGCTTCCTGAGTTTTCGCAAAGCCAGTTTCTCGATTAATCTGTCGGATTTTGTGACACGACCCTCAATTCACCTCTTGTTATCCCACCTCCTACGACTTTAGTACGATACATAAATCGCCAGGATGTCCTATAAAGCCTGATCGAAAACAGGTTTTTGACAATTATGGCAACAAAAAGCATAGGTTTCGTCGCCGATTTATCCGGTGACGCACAGGTTCGTAGCGTTGATGGCATTATCAGAGTATTGAATATCGGGGATATCATCCATGAGGGTGATTTGCTCACTACCGGTTTAAGTACCGAAATTCATCTCGAATTCTACGACGGTCAAAAGCTGCAAATAGGCGCCAGCACCGAAATACTTCTCGATGAAACCGTCTATGCCGGATTGAATGCATTTGCAGATGATCGCGTAGATCAACTCGCAGAATTACAAAGCTTGATTGTTGAAGGCATAGACCTTGCCGACCTGGAAGCTGCGGCCGCCGGAAATTCGGATGATACGGCCGACGCATTGCACCAGGCTTCGGTATATTCGCGCGACGGTGAAGAGGGCCTGGTTGAAACCCGGGTGACACCTTTCAACCTGGGTCTGGATAATCAGGGAGACGAATTCAATCTCGGCGATGATCCGATTGCGTCGAACCTTTCAAGCCCGGTTTCCACCACAGCGACGACCAGTCCTGCGGCATCCACCGCTTCGATCAGTGTCGATTCAATAACCGCTGATGGCATTATCAATGCGGCCGAGTCCCTCGGTACTATTAATGTAACCGGCAGTGTCGGTGGTGATGCGGGTCCAGGCGACCTGGTCAGCTTCACTCTCAATGGAACGCCCTACTCTGGTCTCGTCAGCATTACCAATACCTTTAGTATTCCGGTGGCCGGGGCAGATTTGGCTGCGGATACCAGCTTTGACGCCAACGTCAGTGGCACAAATGCGTCTGGTGCGCCTTACAGCGCGACTGTCAACTCGACTCATACGGTCGATACCACCGCCAATGCAAGCATCACTCTCGATGCGAATGTCACCGCTGATGACATTGTTAATGCAATTGAAGCTGATGGAATCATTCCCCTGGGTGGCTCTGTATCTGGTGACTTCCAGGCCGGGGACATCGTCACATTAACCATTAATGGTGTTAGTACTTCTGGTGCCGTACTCGCCGATGGCAGCTTTAGTATTAATGTCGCTGGCAGCGATCTTGGCAACGATCCGGACCTCACCATCGACGCGAGCTTCGTAGCGACAGATACAGCTGGCAATACTGCAGCGCCCGTCACAACTACAGACAGCTACACTCTCGACACCAGTGCAATTGTCAGTAGCGATAACCAGATACTCACCGAAACCGATGCACCACTGACTACCGGCGGCACGCTCACCAGTAATGATATCGATAATCCTGACGACACTTTTACGCCATCATCAACCACCGGCGCCATCGGTAATTTCAGCATCGACGCAGTCGGTGTCTGGACGTTTACAGCCAACAGCGCCTTCGATAATTTAAATGTCGGCGACAGCGTCAACGAAACTTATAATGTCACCAGTGTTGATGGCACTCCCAGTACCGTTCAGATCACCATCAATGGTACGAATGATGCGGCCACTGTTTCCAGCGATAGTCAAACCTATAGCGAAACAGATGCCCCGATCACAAGCAGCGGCACATTGACCAGCCCTGATCCGGATGATGCTGACAATGCTTTTACACCGGTAAATACAATAGGAACGATCGGAACCTTCGATATCAATGCGACAGGTGCCTGGACATTTACCGCAAATAGCGCTTTCGATAATCTTAATGTTGGCGACAGTGTTAGCGAGACTTTTAACGTAACCAGCCTTGACGGCACCCCGGGTACCGTCACTATAACGATTACCGGCACCGAAGACGCACCAATCATCACCGGTACTAGCAGCGGCGCCGTTGCCGAAGATGGTGTTTTGTCAGCGAATGGCACCTTGACAACGTCGGATGCCGATGCCGCTGACACACCTACTTTTACAGTGCAAACCGGTACCGCCGGAGCCTACGGTAGCTTCGATGTGACAGCAGGTGGCATCTGGACCTACAACCTCGACAATGCTGCAGCCCAAGGCCTCAATGGCGGCGAGACTGTTACTGAA
>CAXBMV010000344.1:0-4346 GCA_963976575.1 uncultured Gammaproteobacteria bacterium
GCATCGTCGGCTTCGCGGAAATGGTTGAATTCGATAGCGTTTTTACTGAGGATTGCCGAGGTTATCGCGGTAGAAGTCGCACTCTTGTCCACGTAGATGACCTTCACCGGGGTGTCGCTATCGCTGCCCAGATAATTGAGAATGAAATTCACCAGCGATTTATGCCCTTCGGCCTTGTCAAAATAGGCGGTGACGGCGTTGGTGTCTTCCATGTCCGCGCCCATGATGCGCGTATCGGTGTCGCCGGAAACCACGAAGATAGCGGTATCCTTGTTCTTCGGAGTCTTGCGAATCTGGTCTATTAATTCGTAGCCATTCAAATCCGGCAGGGCAATACCGGTAGTGATGATTTCGAATTCAAATCGTTTCACCGCTGTCAGGGCTTCCTTGGCTGTCCCGCAGGCGATGATGTCCAGATCCGGCGCCTGCGCGGAAATTTCCTTGAACAGGATAGTTCGCGTGGAGTCGGAGGAGTCGATGATTAAAAGACGTCGTTTTTTTAGCATGTGTTTTCTATTATAGACCAGTGGTGCGTCTTAGCTTGGTTCGATCTGGTTGAGGTGCCTGGCGACCGCAATCCATGAGCCGGCAAGTCCTAGTAGAGTACTAGAAGTTAGCAGAATGATGAAATCATGCAAGGAAAAAGTAATGAAAGAGATATCCGCCTGATAGAGCATTTTCAATCGGTTCAGCGGTGCCGAGATAGCAAGATATCCGAGCTCGACGATTAGCCAGGAGACTATGCCACCAAACAATCCATACCAGAGCCCACCGTAGAGAAATGGTCGACGGATGAAGGCATCGGTGGCGCCGATCAGCTTGGTGACGATGATTTCCTGATAGCGATTCTGGATATCCAGGCGAATGGTATTGCCGATGATCAACAATACCGCGCAGGCGAACAGGATTGTCACTATCGCAACCGAACGCCGCGCTATCTCGAGAATCGTGTACAACCGTTCCAGCCACTCGGTATCCAGACGGGCAATTTCCACAGCGGGTAGCGCCTGTATGCCGTTGAGCAGGTTGCGCACCGCGAAGGTGTCAGCTTCGGCACGCGGCTCAACCAGCAAGGTATGTGGCAGCGGGTTGTTGCTCAAGGTGTCGATACTCTTGCCGAAGCCCGAGCTTTGGCGGAACTCCTGCAGCGCCTGCTGGCGCGATATGAACTGCGTCGAGGCGACATTGTCTATGGCTGCGATCTGTTGTTCGACTGCGCGGGCCTGTTTTTCATCCAGGGTGAGTTTCAGATAAACGCTGATCTGGGTGCTGGAGCGAAAATCACCGGAAAGCGCATCGATGTTTTTCAGAAACAGGTAAAAACCACCGGGCAGGGACAGGGTAATACCGATAACCGCGACGGTCATAATAGTGGTGGCCGGCGCATGGTAAATCTTGCCCAGGCTAAACAGCATTGACTGGAAATGATGCAGAAAATAAGCCGTCAGGCGGTTGCTTGTAGCCGGTTTTTGGCGGTGCAGGGTGTTCTTAGCCATGCAAAGCCTCGTCGCTTTCGGCGAGATCGTTGAGGATTAACTGACCGCGATTCAGTGTCATTCTCGGTTTGTCCAACTCTTCGATCAGGTCGAGATCGTGGCTTGCCACCAGCACGGTGACACCGACCCGATGAAAGTCGACAAAAATCTCCATGATTTCCCGCGACAGCACCGGATCGAGATTTCCGGTAGGCTCGTCTGCGAGCAGTAGCATGGGTTTGTGCACCACGGCGCGGGCGATGCCGACGCGTTGCTGTTCTCCACCGGAAAGCGTGATCGGCAGCGACTTTTCCTTATGCAGCAGGCCAACCTTGTCGAGCGCGGCGCGGGTGCGCTTGGCGATTTCCTGGTGGCGATACCCCTGTATCAACAGCGGCAGCGAAACATTGTCGAACACCGAACGGTCGAAGAGTAGCTGGTGATCCTGAAAAATAATGCCTATGTTGCGGCGGATGAAGGGTATGCGGTAACGCGATACGGTATTCAGGTTGATGCGGTTTAACAGTGCCTGACCGCGGGTGGGTTTTTCGATCAGGGCGATAATTTTCAGCAGGGTACTCTTGCCGGCACCGGAATGGCCGGTAATAAACGCCATTTCACCATCGCCCAGTTGCAGCGAGACGTTGCTCAGGGCTTCGAAGCCACCCTCGTAGCGTTTGGTTACGTTGTGAAATTCAATCATTCCTGCAGGAGCTCAAGCGTCAGCGAGTAGGGCATCAACAAATTCACGGTTGTCAAAGGGTCGCAGATCATCTACCGATTCGCCCACGCCGATATAGCGAATCGGGGTGTGCAGCTGTTCCGCGACGCTGAAGATCATACCACCTTTGGCAGTGCCGTCGAGCTTGGTTAAGACGATACCGTTTACGCCAATGTTTTCCTTGAAATGGCTGGCCTGTGTCAGCGCGTTCTGTCCGGTACCGGCATCGAGCACCAGCAGTGTTTCCTGCGGCGCCGTCGGATCGAGCTTTGCCAGTACGCGTTTGATCTTTTCCAGTTCGTCCATCAGGCCGGACTGGGTGTGCAGGCGCCCGGCGGTATCGGCGATGAGCACGTCTATATTGCGTGCCTGAGCGGATTTCAGCGCGTCGAAGATGACCGAGGCGGAATCGGCGCCCTGTCCCTGCTTGATCACCGGAATATCGAGACGCTCTCCCCAGCTTTGTAACTGTTCAACTGCGGCGGCGCGGAAGGTGTCACCTGCGGCCAGCATTACGCGCAGGCCCTGCTGCTTGAAGCGGTGGGCCAGTTTCCCCACACTGGTGGTTTTGCCGGCCCCGTTGACGCCAATCATCAGGATGACGAAGGGTCGATGTTTGCTGTCAATTTCCAGTGGAATGGTGCAGGGTTGCAGCATTTCGACCATGGTATTCTTCAGTGCTTCGATCAGGCTGCCGCTATCGGTTAGCTGCTTGCGCTGCAGGCGCTCGGTTAAGCGGCTGCATATTTTTTGCGTAGCCGAGAGTCCGACATCGGCGAGTAACAGTTGCTCTTCCAGCTGTTCGAGCAGGTCGTCATCGATTTGCTTCTTGCCCAGAAACAGATCGGCCAGTCCGGCCGACAGATTTTCGCGGGTCTTGCTGAGGCGTTGTTTCAGCGAGGCAAACAAGCCGCTCGGCTTCTCGGCATCGTTTTTCTCGGCTGATTTAAATCCGAACATGGTTTTTCCGGGTAACAGAATTCAGGCACAATATGCTAACAGAAAGCACTGCCAAGGTTCACTATAAAGGCGGCTCGAGGGCCGGGGCTGCAGAGCGAATATGAAACCCAGACAAATTAGAATTATCGGCGGCCGCTGGCGTGGCAGCCGACTCCCGGTGATTGACGCCGAGGGCCTGCGACCCACTCCCGATCGCATCCGTGAGACCCTGTTCAACTGGTTGAGCAGCGATTGCCGTGGGGCGAGCGTGCTGGATTGCTTCGCTGGCAGCGGTGCGCTCGGCTTCGAAGCGCTGTCGCGTGGTGCAGAGCGCTTGCTGGCCCTGGAGAAAAACCCGACGGCGGCAAAAAACCTGCGCCTGCTGGCGCAGCGGCTCGATTGCGATGCCGCCGAAGTGATGGTCGGTGACGCGCTGCAAACTATCGCCGGCCTGGAGCGCAGTTTCGATATGCTGTTCATCGACCCTCCCTATGCGCAGGCGCATTTGCGCAGCCAGGTAATAGCGCGTCTGGAAGAGCGGCAATGCCTGCGCGAAGGCGCCAAAATTTATTTCGAATGGCCGAAGACTGAAAGCTTCGAGCTACCCTCGCTGAACCTGCATTTGCTAAAACAGAAAAGCGCGGGGCAGGTCGAATATGCTATAGCCGAATGGCGGCTAAGCCGTTAAACTTTGGCGATCCATTTATCGGGCTGAAACGCCCAGTCCTGCGAGGCAATCATGACAGGTAGAGCAATTTATCCAGGCACCTTTGACCCGGTAACCCGAGGCCATATGGATATTTGCGAGCGTGCCCTGAAAATGTTCGATCATGTTGTCATCGGCGTCGCCGACAGCCTGGTGAAGCAACCTTTTTTCGATATCGATGAAAGGCGCTCGATGCTGGAGACGGTATTTGCGGGCAATGAACGCATCTCGGTAAAACCATTCTCCGGACTGTTAATCGATTTTGCCCGCGACTGCGACGCCGAAGTCATTATCCGCGGCCTGCGTGCCATATCGGACTTTGAATACGAGGTGCAACTGGCAGGAATGAACCGTTCGCTGGCGAAGGAAATAGAAACCGTGTTTCTGACCGCGGCGCAACGCTACGCATTTGTTTCGTCCAGTCTGGTGCGTGAAATTGCACGCCTCGAAGGCGATGTATCGGAATTTCTACACCCGGAAATATTGCAGCGTCTAACCGAAAAGC
>CAXBMV010000345.1:0-4344 GCA_963976575.1 uncultured Gammaproteobacteria bacterium
TTTTTCCCGATTCCCGCCACAGGCGCTTCATTGTGAAACCCGGCCTTACCCGGAATCTCTGCGCCGGCGCCTGCGCGAACTCAATCAATCCGGCAACTGCAGCCTGAGTGACCTCTATAGCCTCGATGCCGAACTAGGCGAGTGTTACGCCCAGGCAACCCGTGATGCGCTAGGAAATGCTTCGCTAACCAGTAACCAGATTGCGGCGATAGGCTGTCATGGGCAAACCATCGATCACGCACCAAACGACCGCTTCGCCTACAGCGCACAAATCGGAGACCCTAATCGTCTCGCGGTGGGCAGTGGCATTACCACCGTGGCCGATTTTCGCCGCAAGGATATCGCTCTGGGTGGTCAAGGCGCTCCGCTGGCGCCGGCCTTTCATCGATACCTGTTCGCCTCGAAGACAGAGTCGCGCGTGCTGGTCAATATCGGCGGCATTGCCAACATCAGCTACCTGGCTGCGGACGACGCATCGGCCACACTGGGGTTCGATACCGGTCCGGGAAACACTCTGCTCGATTACTGGATACATCGCCATAAGAACCTCGCTTATGACGACAACGGCAGCTGGGCGGCCAGCGGCAAAGTAATCGACTCCATGCTCGCACGCATGCTATCCGAGGAAGCCTATTTCGCACTGCCCTCGCCCAAGTCCACAGGTACCGAATACTTTAATCCGGGATGGCTGGATAGCTACCTTGGCGACGATTTCGCCGCCGCGGATGTCCAGGCGACGCTGGCAGAACTGAGCGCGCGTACCATTGCTGTTGCTATAACCGATTTACCGGAACCGATTAAAGCCTGCTTTATCTGTGGCGGTGGAGCGCATAATCAATACCTGCTCGACCGGCTTAGATTGCATTTGCCAGGCTGTGATGTAAGCAGCAGTGAAAAGCTCGGCAGCAACCCGGATTTTGTCGAAGCCATGGCCTTTGCCTGGCTGGCAAGGGAAAGAATTCAGGGACGCAGCGGAAATATCACCCAGGTAACTCAGGCCCACAGCTGTGGCGTACTCGGCGGCGTATACCTCGCCGACTAAGTTGGCATAAATGTGAACCAGTTAACAGCTCGGCCGAGTCCCTTCGCATTCGGCATATAATTATATTTATCATGGTGTTAGAATCGTCGCCTGCACTCCGTTGAGAATATCGATGCTTTTAGCGCGCAATGTTTATCTATTACCCGCCCTGATATGGCTGGTAAGCGGTGTTGCGCAGGCTGAATTTATTGGTCTTAACATCAGCAAAAGCCACTGGGCTCCAGCACTTTCCGGAAAACTAAACAGCAATAAATCCAGCATAGATCTGGTCGACGATCTTGGCGTCGCCGACACATCAGAGTCTTCGATGGTATTAATCCTGGAACACCCGATCTCGGGCTTACCGAACCTCAGGTACCAGGGTTACAACCTGGGCTCGTCGGGAATCACTACGCCAGGCTCGGAAATCAGCTTTAATGGTGAGACTTTCAGCTCGGGCCACCAGGTGACCTCCACTTTCGACCTTTCTCACGACGATATAGTGCTCTACTACCAATTGCTCGACAATTGGGTGAATCTTGATCTCGGCCTCGATTTGAAACGATTCGATGGCGCCGTATCGCTAAGCGGATCCTCGACCACCAGTATCGCAGTTGACGAAACTATTCCGCTGCTATATCTGTCCGCTCGCTTCAATTTGCCCGCGAATGGATTTTACGTAGGGGCCAATATCAATAGTAATTTGAGCCGTTTTAATATCGGTAGCAACACGGCAGAAGACTCTACCATCATGCTCGGTTATAACTCCGGGAATGGTCTTGGCGTCGAAGGCGGGATCAAGTATTTTTCTCTGGAACTGGACGATGCCAACAATCTCGACACCAACCTGAAGTACGACGGTATCTATTTCAACGGATTCTATAATTTTCAATAAACCGCTGCGAAGGCCTTTGCAAAACAGGGCTGGCAGGGCCAGCCCTTGATACTAATAGCAAGCCTGAGCAGGGCTGCAGGATGCGGCTTTCATCGCCGACTGAAAATCAGATCGTCAGTTCAGCGCAATACTTCTCGTGTCGACTTACAGGCTAAATAGCAAAAGAAGAGCCACAGCCACAGGTTGAGGTGGCGTTAGGGTTATTAACGACAAACATCGCGCCTTCGAGGCCTTCGCTATAATCAACCACAGACCCGGCGAGGTACTGATAACTCATCTGGTCGATAACCAGCGTAGCACCATCATTCTCAACCGTTCTGTCACCCTTATTGACTTCCTCATCGAGTGAAAAGGTGTACTGAAATCCGGAACAGCCGCCACCATAAACCGAAACGCGTAACATCAGGCCAGGATTGCCTTCCTCCTGGTGAAGGGATTTCAATTTTCGAGCGGCTGCATCGGAAAATTCAAGTACCGTTTTGCCGGCCGACTGGATAGCTACACCGAAGTTTGCGTCTATAGTGACATTCATAATTAAAGCTCGCGATTAATCCTGTTAGATCTGATTTTCCGGCAAGGGTTCGCTATTGCCGGGACGTGCAGTCGATTTATCTTCCAACCGCTTGGGTGACTGGCTTCCCTGCGGTTGATGCACCAGGCCTCCATTCACCTCGGCTCCTATAGCCATTTCGATCAGGTTGTAATAAACACTTCCCTTGATACGCGACTTGGGTGCCAGCTCAACCCGGATCGATCCGTACACATCGCCGACGATTTCGCCATTCAATACCATATTCGGTACCTTGACTTCGCCCTCGATATGACCGAACTCGCTGAGAATCAAAATGGCTGAACTTCCCTCCTCGGCGATCACATTTCCGACTATCTTACCATCAACGTGCAGACCACCTGAAAATACAAGATCACCATTGATCTCGGTTCCCTGGCCGACTAGCGTATCGATGCGTGCAGCGCTAAAGCCTTTTTTTCTTCCAAACATTTAATTACCCTCGGACAACAATTCTGCCCATGAAATTGTTTCAGTAAACGATTTTACCTTTCTTGTACTTGGATTGATGCCAATTTCAACTTCAAAAGGCTCAAAACCTTCGGGCATCGAGATGTCACCTTCAAACACCTGGAAGTAGCGAAAAGCAAACTTGGTGGCGTTTTCCTGTTTATCAAGCCCCAGCTCGGACATTTTCAATTCACTCACCTTGCCACCGCTTTCACCCCGAATGATTACATTAGCAGCACCCTGAATTTTTTTCGTACTTTTTCCGCTTTTGGTCAAAATCATTTTAAAGCTAAAGTGACTCTGATTATTCTTTTTCCTGATCTCAAAGGTCTGCAGATTAACGCCCAGTTCCGCATCGCTTGGCGACACTATACCCTGATAGAAAGCCAGCTCCTCCTTTTGAACAAGCAGTTCCTGTTGCAGCTTGACCAGGTTTTGATTGGCGATCTCGTAGGCATCGCGCTCAATCTTACTCCCCCCCTGCAAGTGGGCATTCTTTTGCACCAGATTGCGGTTGCGGATTTTCAGATCTTCAATCTGGCTAACCAGCGTTTCACGCTCCAGCTGCAAGTACTCGAGCTCGTAAGCCTGGAAACGCTTGCCCATCTGGAACAGGGCAACCAGCAACATTATCAGCAATAACAGTCCCAGCCAGATCTTCCATGGCTTGTATTCTATGGCAAACATCAGGTTCATATTCTGGATGGCCTGCCCGGCGGCACCCTTGACCAGGTTATCAATTACCGACAACACGACAAGTTTGTTCGAATCCTGCAGGTAATGAACCGCAATCCGACACTGGTTCGCGCCTTTCACCGAACGCGTCTCCGGGTGGGAACCCTCGGGCATGACGTCGACGAATACTTCGTCGCGATAGTAGTCTGAGTAAATCTGCTGCACATCCGCTACTGAGGTTATGGCATCGGCATAAATAGTGGCATGAATACCGCGGATCATCGGCATCAAATGCGGCGTAAACACCAGATCCGCCGCACCATCAAGCTGGCGCAGGACTTCGCGAATTTCAGGTAGGTGGCGATGACCGGAAACACCGTAAGCCTTAACAGATTCTGTGACTTCACAAAACAGGGTCGAGACATTGGCATTGCGACCGGCACCACTGGCACCAGACTTACAGTCGGCAATGATAGTCGCTGGATCAATCAACTTATGTTTCAGCAGGGGTAGCAGGCCTAAAATTACCGAAGTTGGATAACAACCCGGGTTGGCCACCAGCCTGGCGTTGCGTATCGCCTCGCGATTCAGCTCGGGCAAGCCATAAACAGCTTCGTCCAGCAAGTCCGGGCAGGCATGTTTCGCAGCATACCAGTGCTCCCAGGTGGAGACGTCACGCAGCCTGAAGTCGGCGGCAAGATCGATTACCTTGATCCCCGAGGCCAACAACTCCGG
>CAXBMV010000346.1:0-4343 GCA_963976575.1 uncultured Gammaproteobacteria bacterium
TTGGCGCTGATCTGGATCGCCTCAGAGGCATCCAGACCGATCACATCCTCAATTTCCTGTTTCACCCTATCCGGGTCGGCAGCGGGTAAATCAATTTTATTGAGCACCGGCAATACTTCGAGATCCAGGTCTATCGCGGTATAACAATTGGCCACACTTTGCGCCTCGACACCCTGGGAGGCATCGACGATAAGCAGGGCGCCTTCGCAAGCAGCCAGTGAGCGCGACACTTCGTAAGAAAAATCCACGTGGCCGGGAGTATCGATAAAATTGAGGGTGTAATCCTTGCCATCGCGCGCCTTGTAAATCAGGCTGACCGACTGGGCCTTGATAGTTATCCCACGCTCGCGTTCGAGATCCATCGAATCAAGCACCTGGGATTCCATTTCTCTTTCACTGAGTCCACCGCAAAGCTGAATGAATCGATCTGCCAGGGTCGATTTGCCATGATCGATATGCGCAATAATAGAAAAATTACGTATCTGTTGCATGCGCATGAGAATAAAGACTGCCCCGGAATTTTAAGTAGAAATATAAGGTGACTGGCCAACCTGCTTAAGCCGGTCAACCCTTGATTTGAAACTCGCGAAGTTTACGCTAATCCCAGTTTGGCTACCAGCGCAGATTCGTCGAAAAAGTAATGGCAGATTTCCTCATCGGCGTTACACAGCACCGGAACTCTGGAGTCAAAACGCTTGATCAGTTGCAGATCCCTGTCTATATCAATTTCACGCCATTGCAGCGGTTGTCGACTACGGCCGAATGCCACCAGCGCTTTGCGCATGGCATCGCAAAGGTGGCATTCTTCCCGGTAGTATAAAATTAAATCCAATCAGGAGTCTTCGGGGCGGATCGCGAGGAAAACCGGACCCGTACGACGTTGCACCAGTAAAGCAACCGATTTCCCGGATTTCAACCTGGTGGCGATGGTTTCAAAATCTTCTAGAGAATTCACCGCACGATTATCAATCATCGTAATCACGTCACCTTTTTGAATTCCAGCATCGCTAGCGGCACTGTTAGCGGCTATGTCGGTGACCTGAACCCCGGATTCGACTTTCAGTTTTTTGGCGACCTCCTTGGACAGTTTTTCCACGCTCATACCCAGGGCTGATTTTTCAGCAGGCTTGGCCTCGGCATCCGGTGTGAAAGCAGCCTGGGTTATATCGGACGGCAGTTCAGCGATTTTGACTTTTACCTGCTGTGCCTTGCTATCGCGAATTACGATAACCCTGGCATCTTTTCCGACTTTGGCTCGACCAACCAGCGGTGGCAAGGAACTCGAACTCATTACCTTTTTGCCATTAAATTCAACGATAACGTCACCAACCTGCAGCCCGGCCTCCTTGGCAGGACTGTCATCAAGTACTTTGGCCACCAGAGCGCCGTGTGGATTATCCATGCCAAAAGATTCGGCCAGTTCACGGGTAACTTCCTGGATTAACACGCCCAACCAGCCGCGAGATACATGCCCGGTCTCTTTAAGCTGGTTGGCAACATCTACCGCCATTTCAATAGGGATAGCGAAAGATAGCCCCATGAATCCACCGGTACGACTATATATTTGCGAATTAATGCCGATCACTTCTCCGTCCATGTTGAACAAGGGACCACCCGAGTTTCCTGGATTGATCGCCACGTCGGTCTGGATAAACGGCACATAGTTGTCGGTGGGCAGGCTACGTCCCTTGGCACTGACGATTCCAGCGGTCACGCTATGATCAAAGCCGAAGGGTGAGCCTATGGCCAGCACCCACTCGCCTACCTTGAGTTTGTCAGAGTCACCAAAGTGCAACACCGGCAAATCATTGGCTTCTACCTTGAGAACTGCCACATCGGAGGCCTCGTCTGAGCCAACAATCCTGGCGGTATATTCGTCGCGGTTTGCCATGCGCACTATTACTTCATCGGCGCCAGAAACCACGTGATGATTGGTTAGAATATAACCGTCTTTGCTAATCACAAAACCCGAACCGAGCGACTGGGTATCGCGGCGCTGTCCATCGGGTTGCTCATATTTGAAAAACTTTTCAAACAATTCGCCAAACGGCGAGCCTTCCGGAAACTCCGGCATGGTAAAGTTTTTGCTGGGCGCGGACTGCTTACCCTTGGTAACCGTACTGATATTAACTACGGAATTCTTGGCACTCTCGACTATACCGGTAAAGTCCGGCAGGGCGGCCTGAGCGGCCACGGGTAGAGCGAGTATCAACACTATCAGGTAGCGACTGATCATCCTGTTTATCTGTTTCATGGTTTTAAAATCCCACTTGAATTAAGTTAGCTTTATGACCCTGAATTTATCCCGGGGTTCACGTCTGTTTCAACAATCCAGGGTATTAAATGGGTACGCACAGAGGAATTTACAATAGCCGCGCCAAGTTTGAAGCCAGCGATGAACCCAATCAGCGCGGCAAGCAAAATCAGTGATTCAGGGATACCGGGATAAAGCCCGGCCAACAATGCTAACAGGATCATACCGACCAGCGGCAAACCGTAGATCAACATGCTGGCCTTCACCAGTACCCGCTCCGACAGGCCCAGCATGATGCTGTCCCCTGCCCTTAAACCACGCGTATTCTCGAGTAACAATGGTTTGCTGCGACGACCTAGCAACCTGCCAAGAGCACCTGTACCGCAACCTTGACTCAGCTCGCAATGCCCACAGGCTGATTGCCGCTGCAGTTGAAGCTCGACGCGGTCGCCGATACATCGGGTTACTATGGCCTGTTCGGTAATCATGCGAAAATTATAGAGTGATTCAGCTGTGCTATCGAGAATCTGCTTCGCCGACTATTGGCGCATATAGGAAATCGATTCGGCAATTTGCTTCACCGTCTGCGCAGGCACTTCGCCAATGGCAGTTATAGAGTAGTCGTTATAGATCCGAATAAACGCATTCACTGCACCCATCGAACTGCTGCCATTGCGTACGTCACCGGTGAGTCTTTCGATAAATACAGAAAGCGAGGCCAGTCCATCGGTATAAACCATTTGCTGAACGTAGAAACCAGCTCCCGGCAGTTTGCGACTGAGTGCGGATTCCCGCCAGAAACCGCCCGGGATATTGCTTAACTGCCAGGCGTTATCCACATCGACTTCGAGGCTGCCGTCACCACTGTGAAAACGCACCAGGGTAAAGCTATCATCGAGTTGCTGAGTCAGGCCAAGCAAAAAGGTTTCGCCTTCAGGGATAAGTTCGATACGGGTGAACATGACCTGCTCAACCTCCTCATCGTTTTCATTGATCAGACTGGACTTCATCATCAAACCGTTATTCTGGTTGATCCAGAATTTCATGCCATAGCGAAGATTATCCCGCGGATTGATGTGTACGACGACGCTATCGAGGCCCGCTATACGATCCTGACCAATCAATTTCATGTCATAAAATTTTTCCAGTCGGGCAATGTCCTCTGGAATAAAAATGGGCGAATAATTGTTTTGACGAGAAGTATCGACAACCACTTTCTTGCTGGAAGGCCAGACACAGGTCAGGTTCAGGTTATCTCTCAGCACTTCTCTGGCTTCGCCATTCAGCGACAATAAGCGTTCCTTTTCCCCGCTGACATCGCGGATATGGGTGATCTCCATGCTTTCCATCTGGTTATCATGCAGGTAGACAAAATTCCCGCGATAACTCAGATTTCGCATGGCTTCCGACATTTTCTGAATCCATGCCATCGCCGGATCGGCAATGGCGGGACCGCTCAAAAGCAGAGCAACACAAACTATTAGCAGTGATCCGGATCTAGACTTCACTGAAACCAGGCCTATTGCTGTGCATCATAACCCGCTACCCGAGCCTGCGGGATGATACCCTGCATCGAATTCGAATACTCGGTGTGGTTAACAAGGTAACCATTCAGTTTTTGCTGCAATCCGGGCACATCCTGATTAACTTTCCAGCGGGTACCCGCGGGCAAATTCGATGTGGCGAGAACCGCAGCAGCCTGTGGCTGCTGGTTAGCCAGTTTTTCAATTCTTTGCTGCTGCGCAGTCGCCAGCGCATTGTCCTGTTGCCCTGTTTCAAGCGCTGCGTTTTGCCATAGCGATACTGTGACTACTGCCACCGATGCCGCAACAGCAAGTCCGGTCACCGGTTTCAACCAGGAAAACCACCCCTGCTCTGCGGGCTTCACAGCTACTTCGATGGGCTGCGCATTCTCGCTGCTATCCTGTCTGATCCCGGCCATCACACGGTGATGAAAATCCATATCGATAGACGCGGGCAGTTCGCGACGCATTGCTTCGCCCATCAGTCGATAGCGACGCAAACGATATTGCAGGTTGACGTCGTCAATCAACTCATTGGTAATTGCCCCGGCGTCGTCGACCGCATG
>CAXBMV010000347.1:0-4340 GCA_963976575.1 uncultured Gammaproteobacteria bacterium
GTCAGGCCTGAAAAACTCAACTAGCCGCGTCTCTGATCCAGCGAGGCCTCGCAGCGCCGGCCTGCCGGTTAAACTTTCCATAGTTTAGGTCTATACTTTCTCCCCGATGCGGGTGATGTTAGTTATCACCCCGAACTTTTGCCCCGTGGATCCTGATTACTGTGTCGAAGCCCCCTGAATCATTGAGTCAAAGCGAAATAGAGGAAATGCGGCGGCGCAAGCTGTTGCTCGACACCATCGAGCCGCTGGCGCGTATCGGCCATTACGAGTGGAATTACGACCTCGACAGGCTGGAATCCTGCTCCGAAGAGTACGCACGTATTTATAAAATGACGATCTCCGAGATCAAGGCAGTGCAGAGTAGTTGGGACAAGATCATCGAACAAATCCATCCCGAAGATCGTGAATATTATGAACAGAGCATTCTCCCGCTGGACGATGAGCGCAGCTTCGACGTGCAATACCGGTTTATACGCAACGATGGGGAGCTGCGTTATCTACGCGAGTTGGGAGTACTGGTACCCGATGGTGAAAGCGGCAATATGCTGAATTTCGGCATTGTGCACGACATAACCGAACAGGTGAATTTCCAGCATCGCCTGGAAGATCGTGACGAACTCTGGCAACAGGCCGAGTCGATTATCGATATAGGCCATTTCAATTATGATCTCGCCAGTGAAACCTATATTTACATCAGTCCGGGTTTTGCAAACATCCATGGCGTCGGTGTCGAGGCCTACCTGGATAAAGTGAGTAGCCGGGGGGATGATATGGTCGATGTGCATGCGCAGGATTACGACAGGCTGGAGGCGGTATATCGGGAGCATGCCGAGCAAGGTAAAGATATTAATGTCGAGTACCGTATACTCCGCGCCGATGGCGAGACCCGCTGGATTCGTGAACAGGCGACCGTCATTCGCAGCGCCAATGGCTTACCGGGGCATTCCGTCGGTGTGTTACAGGACATCAGCGAGACCCGCGAGATCGAACAAAGTTTGCGCGAAGCGCGCGATACGCTGGAAGCCACGGTCGAGGCGCGCACCGTTGAACTCGCCGAGACCATAACCAGGCTGGAAGAGGAAATCAGCGAGCGCGAAAAAGTATCTGCCGAACTCAATTTTATGGCCAACCACGACGCGCTCACCGGACTACCCAGTCTGCGTCTGTGCAAGGACAGGCTGGACAGGTCGCTGGCGGAGGCGCGTCGTAACCAGCAAAAGTCGGCGGTAATGTTTCTCGACCTCGATGGTTTCAAGGAAATTAATGATTCTTACGGCCACGAGTTTGGTGACCTGGTGCTGAAAGTTACCGCCGATCGCATCAAGGCCGAGATCCGCGAAACCGACACGGTGGCGCGCATCGGCGGCGACGAATTCATCATCATCCTGTCGCGCCTGCCAGAACTACCGGTGGTGGAAAAAATCGCCACCAGCCTGATCCGCCAGATTGCACAGGTGATTCATATCGTGCAACACCAGGTGTCTGTCAGCGCGAGTATCGGTATAGCGCTTTACCCCGAGCATGGCAGTATGTCCGAAGACTTGATCCGAAGCGCCGACCGGGCCATGTACCAGGTGAAGAACACCGGTAAGAATGGTTTCATGTTTTACCAACCGGACGAAGCTTAAAATCCCTCGCGGCCGGCCAACGCAACCGGTAAGCTGAGCACCCTGAATTTTATTGACTGGTAACACTGCTATGCCCCGAAGCGGGAATAAAAACCTCCAGGGCATAGGCCTGATGATGTTGGCGATGTTGCTGTTCCAGGCAATGGATGCAATGGCCAAATGGCTGGTCAAGGCCGATATTTCTGCTGTCCAGGTGATCGCGGTGCGCAGCTGGATGATGCTGGCGATGATACTACTGGTGCTGGCTTTGCGCGGGAAACTGTCTCTGCTGCGTACGCAAAAACCAGGCACGCATGCCCTGCGCGGACTGCTGGCCTTCTTCGCACCTTTTTTTTACTTCACCGCGTTAAAGGATTTGCCTCTGGCCGATGCCACGGTCATCTTTTTCAGCGCAACTTTCATACTCACCGCGGCATCCGCGCTTTTTTTCGGCGAGCGCGTCGGCTGGCATCGCTGGGGCGCGGTAGCGGTGGGATTTGTCGGCGTGATCGTGGCGATGAATCCACAGGGAGGTGGCGACATCACTGGCTACCTGATGGTGTTGGTCGCGACTTCGATATACGCGATCCTGTTTCTTGTCGGCAAGCATTTGTCGCGTGAGGATTCGGTGATAGCGCTGGTTTTCTGGATCAACCTCGGCATGGGTGTTGTTGCCAGCGCTGCCTTGCCCTGGTACTGGGTAGATATGTCCACAGGCATCCTCTTCAAATTGTTTCTAATGACTGCGGTTGCGCTGGCGGCGCATTACGCGCTTACCGCGGCCTTCAGCCGCGCCGAAGTTTCGGCGATAGCGCCTTTCGAATACAGCGCGCTGATATGGGCAGCTTTGCTCGGATATCTGATCTGGCTCGAAATACCCTCGACCAACCTGTGGATAGGCGCCGGGATCATCGTTTGCAGCGGTATTTACGTCATCCACCGCGAGTCACTGGCGGCAAGGCCTGCCGCATGAATGCGATAACTTCGCCAGGCGGAGAGCTGCGCGACAGGCCGACGCTGGGCGTTGCCTGTTTCATCACCAACCTTGCGATTATGGCCCTGCTCAGTGCTACCGTCAGGCTGCTACTGGAGACTTATCCATTGGCGCAGATCCTGATGTTTCGTTACCTCGCGGCGATGCTTTTTTTCGGCGCCATTCTTTGCGGAACCATCGGCCTGCGCGGGCTGGTGACGAGGCGACCGCTGGATCATTTGATTCGCAGCCTCAGCGGCATATTGAGCCTGGCATTATTTTATTACGCCGTCTCGGTTATCCCGATCGCCGACGCCACCGCACTGGCCTACGCGGCGCCTATATTCATCACCCTGTTGTCGATTTTTCTTCTTGGTGAAGTCATAGGCCTGCAACGCTGGATTGCGGTGATTGCCGGTTTTGTCGGCGTACTTCTGATTGCTCAACCGGGTGGTGCCGGCTGGAATATCGGTGTGGCCGCCGCGACCGCCTCGGCTTTCATCGGCGCGATAGTCGCTATCTGGTTACGCAAACTGAGCAGCAGTGAAAAGTCGGTAACCATCGGTGCTTTGTACAATAGCTTCGGCTTTCTGTTATGCCTTGCCTGGATGCTGACCACTGCCTGGACAATGCCGCTGGCGGCCGACTGGTTGTTGATCGCGGTGTTTGGACTGTTATGTGGTGTACAGCAATGGTGTCTGACGATTTCTTTTCGCTATGCCGAGGCCAGCTTGCTGGCGCCATTCGAATATCTGGCTATGGTGTTTGCAGCCATGGTCGGTTATTTTTTCTGGGGCGAAATCCCGGTATTGACGACCTGGGTGGGTGCGGCGGTTATCGCCGCCAGCGGCCTGTTCATTTTCCTGCGCCGGCAACGTCGGCTACCGGCTGGCAAGGCAGCAGATACGGTGGTCATTGACTAGGCAGACGCTGATCCTGCTGGCATCGATGCTGATTACCTTTGTACTCGGCTCGGTGCATGCATTTTCTGTTTTTCTGCAGCCACTGGAAACCAGCCTGCAATTGCCGCGTTCGCAAATCAGCCTGATTTATTCGTTTGCGTTGCTGGCGATTACCTTCGCGGTGCTAATCGGTTACCGCATATACCAGAGCCTGCCAGCCTGGTGGCTACTGCTGCTGACTTGCCTGATGGCGGCCGCTGGTCTGCTTGTCAGTGCGAATGCAGATGGCTGGTGGCAGCTATTCGCAGGTTATAGCCTGTTGTTCGGCATCAGCAACGGCATAGGTTACGGTTACTGCCTGCAACTGGTCGGGCGCGAAATGCCGCAGAAGAAGGGTTTCGCGATGGGCGCGGTGACCGCTGCCTACGCGGTAGGCTCGATAGTATTTGCGAAGATTTTTGCGCTACAGATAGCGACTCTGTCGATAGCCGCGGCCTTCCAGGCGCTGGCGCTGGCCCTGGTGGTCTGCGGCTGCGTCGCGGCTGTCGCGATGCGTTGTGCCGCTGCCAGCTACGCAACCGCTGCGACGGTTGCTGTGGCGCTCCCTGGCACAATCGCTGGCGGCAGAATCCTGCCATTCTGGCTGGCTTATATGAGTAGTGTTTTCGCTGGTTTGATGGCGATAGGTCACGCCGCCGGCATCGCCGTGGCAAAAGGTGCCGACCTGGAGCTGTCTACCCTGAGTGCAATGGTGATCGGCATAGGCAGCGCTCTGGGTGGTTTTCTCGCCGGTGGGCTGATCGATCGCTGGCCGCCGAAGCGACTGTTGGTGGGGTTGCCTTTGCTCTCTGCCCTGGC
>CAXBMV010000348.1:0-4318 GCA_963976575.1 uncultured Gammaproteobacteria bacterium
GTTGGCTGCCACCGCGGTATTGGGGGCAATCCTGTTCAAGGACCGCCTTAGCTCAAAAGGTTGGCTGGGCGTTGTAGCGGCTATCCTGGCATCCGTGACCGTGGCCTGGGCCCCTGGAAATGCAGGCTTTTCTGCAGGCATTCTCGTACTTCTAGCTTGCGTCTGTTGGGGATTGGATAACCACTTTACCGCGCTAATCGACGGTATAACAGCCAGCCAGAGCACACTCTGGAAAGGTATAGTTGCAGGTATCGTTAATATTACGATTGGAACAACCCTTGGATCGATAACAGTAGGTATTCAACCAATAGCAATCGCACTAATTATTGGTGCACTATCCTACGGAGCGAGCATCGTGCTATATATCCGCTCCGCTCAGATCATCGGGGCCACACGCGCGCAGGTTCTTTTCGCGAGCGCTCCTTTCTTCGGTGTGGCCTTATCAGTAGTATTTCTCGGAGAATCGGTTTCGATCAACTACGCGATTGCTACCCCGATCTTTCTGCTTGGCGTGGGATTGCTTTTGCTAGATAGTCACAGCCACGCCCATACTCACGAAGCAATAACACATGTACATGTTCATCACCACGATGATGGTCATCACGCCCATAATCATGTCGGCCAGAGGGTATCAGGGAGCCATTTGCATAAACACAAACATGAACCTGTACGCCATTCGCACCCGCATTGGCCCGACATCCACCATCGGCATATGCATGAATCGCCAGAAGAATAGGAATCTATTCACCGCGTTCATAGTAGGGCTTGTAAGCGGTCTGTTGTATGCGTGAAAGTAGAGTAAGGGTAGGAGTGCTATATCCGAGCAGGAGTTTGCCTTCTCAGCTACTGCGTGCTCCAACTGCGGCGTTGATCTTTGCTTCTATTTAACCCTGCGTGAAAGGTACCGGCGGGTCAGGGGCACGCTCATCATTTGAATTTATACTGGCCGTCCGTAAGTCGTATACTTCTCACTTGATGCCTGGTCATACTTCATTCGGTCTGTGGTTGATCTTTCTCGGCGGCCTGCTGGCGCCGGGACTGAGCCACTGCGACGACCTGGAATTATTGAGTTACAGCCTGCGCGCACGTTTTTCGGAGACCACTTTACTCGGAAAAGAAGCGCCGGAAGCGTTTGATGAGTATGACCTGTCGGCTAACTTCGAGCTGCCGTGGCAGTATCAGTCCGCTTCCGGCTGGCGCCTGGGCACGCGTTTGATGGCGAGCGCCGGAGGCTTGCACGGGGCGGGTTCCGCAAATCGTCCTGTCTAGCGAGGATGGGCGCTATAGCTTCGACCTGGTCCTGGGCGGCGCGCTGCTCAGCCGGCATCGCTTCGGCACCCAGGATTTTGGCGGCCCCTTCCAGTTTGCCTTGACCCTGGGCATCGGCGTTCCTCTCTACAAAAACCTGGGACTGGGTTATCGCTTTCAGCATTATTCCGATGCGGGCCTTAACGGACCCGACACGATCGGGGTGGATTTGCACATGATCGAGTTCAGCTACTGGTATTAATCGTTATTCCCGGCAACAGGCCGTCTGCGGAATTAACCGCGGCGTTAATGATGTTCGCCGGACAGGCACAGGCTGTGGTTGGATAAGACTTCGATGATGCGGCAATCCGAGACCAGGCCGCCGGCACACTGGCTAATCATACGCTTCAGTTCTTTCTTCATTTCCTGCAGTCTTTCGATTTTTGACTCGACTTCGTGCAGATGGAAACGCGCGATTTGATCCACCTCGTCACAGGAATGAGTTGGGTCATCGTTTAAGGCCAGTATTTTTCGAATTTGATCCAGCGAAAAGCCGAGCTCGCGGCTATGGCGGATAAAATTGAGCCGGTCTCTGTGCTCCTGTAAATACATTCGTTGGTTGCCTTCCGTTCGACCGGGTTCCGGCAGTAAACCTATCTGTGCGTAATAGCGGATGGCCTGTACCGTACAGTTGCCCACCTTCGCCATTTGCCCGATCGTGTAATTTTTTGCCATTTTGAAATTTCCTCTTGAAGCTACAGTCGCTGTAGGTTGTAAGCTTACCTCATTAAAGCGCTTGAATAATCCAGGGGGCACAAAAAATGGCAGGATGTGGTTGCGACAGCAATGTTCAATTTGATGGCGTCTCGAAAAGCTACATCCGTATTTTATGGATAATTATTGCCATCAATGCGGTGATGTTTTTTATAGAAACTGCTGGCAGTTATGTCTCGGATTCTATGGCGCTGCAGGCGGATGCGCTGGATTTTCTCGGCGATAGCCTGACCTATACGATTACCCTGATAGCGATAGGGCACACATTGCGATGGCGCGCCTCGGCAGCTATGTTCAAAGGGATAACTCTGGCGCTGATGGGTAGCTGGGTTCTGGGTTCTACGCTTTACCGGGTATTCGTTCTCGGTATCCCGAACGAGATGATCATGGGGTCGGTTGCCTTGCTGGCCTTTGTCGCCAACCTGACCAGTGCTCTGCTGTTACTCAAATATCGCAACGGCGATTCCAACGTGCGCTCTGTCTGGCTGTGTAGCCGCAATGATGCCATCGGGAATCTGGCGGTCATGATCGCAGCCGGTGCCGTTTATGGCACGCAAAGCCAGTGGCCGGATTTGATAGTGGCATTTCTGATGGCAGTTTTATTCCTGCACTCTGCAACCCTAATCATCCGCCAGGCACTCGGCGAACTTAAAACAAATCAAATTGCCAATTCGGAATAAATAATAGGGGGCCCAACTGGAGGTAATGGCCAGGGTTTTCAATCAGTAATGAGGCACCATCGGGTCTTGATCAGACTGACCCGGGGAGACCTTTCGCCAGAGCTTCGTGATCGACTTCACCCAGGTTCAGCGTTGCATGCTCCTGTTTTTGTCTTCCCTGGTAGATTGATGGATCATCTTGTTTCCAGGGCCCTTGTTATAAGTCATTTTTATAACTTCCCTTTTATTCAAACATTCCAGCCAAGAGGGCATAGCCCAGCACCATGCTAACTCCTATAGCTGCACAGTTATCAGACCTGCCTAGATATTCTTTTCCAATGTCGGAGTAATCCTCGATAGGGGCGCGTTTAAAAAACTTAATCGATCTTCCTTGCAATGTGTTTTCTGTCTTTAAATGTTTCCGGGCACGATACTGATAGGTAAAACCTGCAAAACAAATCAGTATGCCGAATATGCCAATTATATCGATGATTGATCTCATGACTTTTTAATCTGCTACCAATTAGCTGGATGCGCAGCGTAATACACCAACGCTGACTCGGCTTCATAGATCAATTCTGTACCTGCCGGTAACCAGATTGAATCCTTGGTCTCGAGATTGTAAATCTCTCCATTGGCATGCAGATTAAGACTTCCTTCGAACACTGTTAGCACTTCATCATAATGAATTGTCCAGGGTATCCGGGCCTTTTTGAATCGGCACCACCCAGCCGCCATTTCACTACCATTTTCGCTTCCGCAAATCTCAACCAATTCTGCCATTTCTCCATATTCAAATCTTGGAGCAAAATGCATTTGTTCGAATGGCATTAGTTGCAAAGGGGTTTTACTTGTAGGCATAGAATACTCTTCCTGTCACATAACGCCCGCATAAACTGCGGAGTAAAGGTGGCGGCTTTTTTGCGGCCCTTTGCAAAAAAGACGACAATTTTACGGAGTCAGGTTTGATGCGTTTGTTAGGGTTTGTTTGCTTCATCTTTACATGGCTCTTTGAGCTTGCTTATTAGTAAGGCTGCCAGTTCGATAGCTATTTCAGCATCTGGTAAACTCCCTGCCCCTGCAACAAGATTTGTTACTTCAAAATATTCGAAACCTTTCCTCGAGTACCACTCATTTAATTCTTTTAACATAATTTTTTGAGCGTTTGAAATTTGAACTATATTCTCTATTCCCAACTCTTCACATTTTTCTAAAATATTCGATAGGTTATGCCCCAGTGATCTTTTCCTAATATCGTTTTTAGATACGCCACTTAGTAGCAAGTATGCTTTTAGCGATAGCTCAATTGAGTGGCATACCAAATAATACTTTACAGGTGAAAATGGTTTTAGGGAAAAATGAGAATTGCTTGCCTCAAGAAAATCTTCAGCATAATTAACAAAGAATAACGGGCTAACAAAGTAATGGCCTGATTCAACCTCTATTACATGATTCGCCATAACTATTTCAAAACCCTAACGCTCGCGCTCAGCGGCAAAATTGGCGGCGTAGCCGGCAATTTGGTCCGACTGCAGCGCCTTGTATGGTTGTTCTTGTGAGAATTTCATTTATTAACTCCTTGTAATAAAACGGGTAAATTGAGGCCCACCTTTGGCAGCTACCAAAGGCCTTTTTGT
>CAXBMV010000349.1:0-4311 GCA_963976575.1 uncultured Gammaproteobacteria bacterium
ACAAGAAATCACTGGATGGTACGGACTTGATCTATCTACCGTTATCGGGTTCAAACCCATCTTTGACACTGGGGGTTGCGACCCTGGCGAATATTAGAAAAACCATGGTGGTTGATATGTTTAGTCAGTTTTGCAGCGAGCAAATCAGTAGCGAAAAAATCCCGGGCATGGCAGCCCTGTAACGACAACCAGACACACAGAGTTAATGCAATGACCAGAGATCCCAGATACGACGTTCTATTCGAACCGGTTCGCATTGGTCCTCACACTGCGAAAAACCGTTTTTACCAGGTACCGCATTGCAATGGAGGAGGCTATCGAGATCCTTCCGCAGCAGCGGAAATGCGACGGGTTAAATCCGAGGGTGGCTGGGGGGTTGTTTTCACCGAACAAACCGAGATTCACCACAGTTCCGAGATTGCTCCCTTCATCGAGCTGCACCTGTGGGATGATGACGATGTACCGATGCTGGCGAGGATGTCTGATGCCATGCATGAGCATGGAGCGCTGGCAGGTATTCAGATGGCTTACTCGGGGGTTAACGGCCCGAACCTCTATTCCCGAGAAGTGCCATTGGCGCCAAGCGCCATGCCGATTCGAACTTTCACCAATGATCCGGTGAACGCTCGCGCTATGACCAAGAGAGATATACGTGACTTACGCAGGTGGCACAGGAACGCATTCAAACGCGCGAAAACAGCCGGTTTTGATCTGGTTTGTCTATACGGCGCGCATGGTTTCGGCATCATCCAGCATTTCCTCTCGCGCGCGACCAACCAGCGTAGCGATGAGTATGGCGGTAGCCTTGAGAACCGTAGTCGCTTGATGCGTGAATTGATCGAGGAAGGCAAGGATGCGGTCGGCGATAGCTGTGGGATAACCCTGCGCCTGTCGCTGGACGAAACCATTGGCGATCTCGGTTTTGCCAATAGCGAGGTACGCGACCTGATAGAAATGCATGGCGATCTGCCAGATCTCTGGGACCTGGCACAGGGTACCTGGGAGGATTGTTCGGGACCCTCCCGCTTCAAGGAGGAAGCTGCCCAGCAGGAACTGGTGCGCGGTATCAAGCAGCTCACTTCTAAACCGGTGGTTGGGGTAGGGCGTTTTACTTCGCCGGATGTGATGATAAAGCAGGTTAATTCCGGCTTGCTCGATTTCATCGGCTGCGCGCGACCCTCAATAGCCGACCCTTTCCTGCCTAAGAAAATCGAGGAAGGGCGCATCGAAGATATTCGCGAATGCATCGGTTGTAACATTTGCATCAGTGGCGATATGACTATGACTCCATCGCGATGCACGCAGAACCCAACCTTCATGGAGGAGTGGCGCAAAGGTTGGCATCCGGAAAAAATTCCTGCTAAAGGAGCTAGCGACTCGGTACTGGTTGTCGGTGCCGGGCCCGCCGGGCTTGAAGCCACGCGCGCGCTGGCGATGCGTGGTTACCAGGTCATACTGGCCGAAGCCAGGACCGAACTCGGCGGTCGCGTCGCGCTGGAGCGTAAACTCCCGGGCCTGTCGGCCTGGGGGCGGGTTGCCGACTATCGTGAGTATCAACTCAGCCAGATGGAGAACGTTGACATATACCTCGATAACGAGCTCAGCGCTACCGATATACTGGAATTTGGCATGCAACACGTTTTACTGGCTACCGGTGCGCGCTGGCGCCGCGATGCGATAGCGAGGCGCCATGTCGTCGCTATCCCCGACGATAATTCTGTCGCAGTTTATACGCCCGATGACTTGATGAGCGGAACCCAAGTCTCCGGAAAGGTAGTCATTTATGACGATGATCATTACTACATGGGCGGGGTAATTGCTGAACTGCTGGTGCAGCAAGGTGCCAGCGTGACCTTGATCACTCCGGCGGCCTATGTCTCCGAGTGGACTGGAAATACCCTGGAACAGGCGACGATACACAGCAAACTGGTCGGGTTGGGCGTCGACATCGTTTTAAACCGAGGCATCGAAAAGATCGAGAAAGGACAGGTCATCAACACTTGTGTCTATTCCGGTCAGGAACAACGAATGGATGCAGACGCGATAGTGATGGTGGGCGCGCGTATTGGCAACGATGCGCTCTGGCTGGAGTTGAGCGCGCGCGAAGACGAATGGCAGGCGCATGGTATATCAAGCATCAAACTAATCGGCGACGCCCAATCACCAGCGCCTATCGCCTGGGCCACCTATGCCGGACATCGTTATGCACGCGAACTGGACGCGCCGGAGATAGGTGATGCCTTGCCTTTTCGCCGCGAAGTTGCACAATTGAAAGATTAGAACGGGGCCATGCCAATGAAAGCTGTCGAAGAAAATGAACGTATTGTAAAAAATATTCACGAGGCCGATTTTGAGCCTTTCGTGATGCAAAGCGGTGAATCCGAGGGTAGTTTTTTACAGTTGAACAGGAGCAAGCCTCCCGGTGTCGGATTTCATGTATACAAAATGGAAGCCGGCTGCCGTACTACGCCACATGAGCATAGCGATGACGAAGAGTTTCTGGTGATCAGCGGTGAAGCGGTTGACAACGACGGTACTGTTTACCGTGAGGGTGACCTGATATTGATGAAGAAGGGTACGCAGCATTCAACCTACACGGAAAAAGGCTGCATCATGGCCGTGTACATCGCAACCGCCGAGGTCGCAGTTTAAAACACTGTAGCTAACCCAGAAGACTCAAGAAACCGTAGTTGTTTTTGCCGGCCTGTTTGACCTGGTACATCGCTGCATCGGCTTGACGGATCAAGTCTTCGGGCATTTTGCCATGATCGGGATAGCAGGAAATGCCGATGCTCGCACCAATACTCAATACTTTTTGATCGATCTGGATATCCTCGGAAATTCCGGCAACCAGTGAACTGGCGATGCGTTCAACTACGCTTCTCCCGGTTACTCCGGCCAGTATGACAAGGAATTCATCACCACCTATTCGAGCCGCAGTATCGGTTTCGCGCACCCCGGCGGCTAAACGGTCAGCGGTTTCTTTTAGCACGCGATCACCGTAATCATGTCCGTGCAGGTCGTTGATTTGTTTGAAGCCATCCAGATCTATAAAAAGAATCCACAGTTGGTGCTTATTGCGCCGCGCCTCGGCAATCGACATTTCAAGGCGGTCCATGCATAGACGCAGGCTGGGCAGGCCGGTAAGTGCATCGTGGTTGGCAAGAAACTCGAGTTCGGCCTCTACTTTTTCGCGTTCGCTAATTTCACTTTCGAGCTGACTCACGGTTTGCGCCAGTACCCGGGTGCGCATTTCAACCTGTTGCTCGAGTGAGTCGCGCGCCTTTTCCAATTGTTTCACTGTCTCAGCAAGTTCGCCGGTACGTTTGGCAACCGTTGCCTGCAGGGATGACTGCACAACAAGTAACTCGGCTTCGGCCTGTTTCTGCGCGGTTATATCCTGCACGACTCCTAGCGATTCATGTATCTTACCCAGGCTGTGTGAATAGGTGACACAACGCTCGCTGATCCATCGCTCCCCGCCATCGGCCAGGGTGACGCGATAGTCGACGGAGTAAGCTTCACCGTCCTCGTCGTACTGATCATAAATTGCTGTAACCCGGGCCAGGTCATCTTCGTGGATATCATTCAAGTCAGCCTCTGCGGTCAGCATTTTTTCCATGTAATCTTCTGGCGTGGTGCCGAAAATACGGGCAAAGCCCGGGCTGATATAGGCATATACGCCAACTAATTCATTGTAGATGAAGTGGCCGATATCGGTTATCGCCTCGGTCTGCTGCGCCAGCGCTTCGCGGTATTCGAGTGCGTTTCTCTGTTCGCGTAAACCGGTAATATCCTGCAAAATCCCGACTATATTGATCTTTCCGGTTTTCTTGTCAGTTTCGACAACGCTTGTTTCACGCACATGCCTGATGTCGCCATCCTGGCGAACGATGCGATACTCCATCTCCAGATTTTTTGTCTTCAGCATATCTCTGGACGCCCTGACGTAGGCCTCGCGATCATCGGGGTGAACTTCCCGTAGAATTGACTCCCAGCTGCTTTTTGAATCGAGGATTTGCGCTGGTGTCATGTTGAAAATATTAGCGTACTCCTCGGAACAGCTGAGCAAGCAGTTATTTTCTCCGCACCACTCGTAGTAGCCCACGCGCGCAATCCTGTCGATCGCGTTAAGCAGTAGCTTGCGTTCGCGAAAATAGGCGAGCTCGCTAACCAGTTGATCCTGGTTCATACGAGTTAAGGTGATATCTTCCGGCGTCATTACATATCGCTTCCTTCTATTGGCTGAATTCCTGCCAACAGGATATAAATGTGGTAACTAATTGAATACAAGGCATAAAGCACGGCTTT
>CAXBMV010000350.1:0-4284 GCA_963976575.1 uncultured Gammaproteobacteria bacterium
GCATTATTTTTCAATACCTGGGCAGTACTGGCACCAACGGTACCAACACCCAGCAAACCAAGTTTCACCGGTTTCAATACAGGACTCCACATGCAGATGAGGGAAATTTTGAACGCGCAACCATAAGAAAAGTAACCCCGACTGTCAACAAAAGCCGTGGTTTTACGCACAATTTGCCCGGCCTGAAAAATTCCATTATTCTTTCGCGCATGCCACTTTCCGAAGACAATATTACCAGCCGATATCGCATCTCTTCCTATAGCGACGACAGCGTCAGCATTAACGAGGTCGAGTATCACCAGAGCCTGCTGCTTTCGGCCCAGCAAATGCTCTGCCCCTGGCCGGTCAATTCAATCCAGGATCTGAACCAACAGTCACTGGAACCGATATTGCAGATGAACCCGGACGTCGTGCTGCTGGGTACCGGACAACGTCAGCAGTTCCCACCCGCACAGATATTCGCACTGTTTGGTGAACGAGGTATCGGTCTTGAAGTCATGGACAACGGCGCTCTATGTCGTACTTTTAATATACTCGTGGCCGAAGACAGAGAGGTGGTCGCCGCGGTAATACTGGGCGACTGAACAAACCTACTCGATAATATTCTCGCGTGAATAGCCGCTGTGCTCGAGTATGCGGCGCAGCTTGCGCAAGGCATCCATTTGAATCTGGCGTACACGCTCACGGGTAACACCCAACTCCTGGCCCACCTCTTCGAGGGTACCGCGGGGATGGTTGCGCAGGCCGAATCGCCTGACCACTACGTCGCGCTGCTTCTCGTCGAGTTCGTCCAGCCAGCTATCCAGGTGCTGAATGACGTTCTCATCCTGCAGGATACTGGAGGGGTCGGTATTGCTGTCATCGGGAATGATATCGAGCAGGGGTCTTTCGCCGTCGCCACCCATAGGAATATCAAAAGAAGATACACGATCCGCCAGCTTGAACATTTTCTCTACGTCCTTGGCTGGTTTCTTTAGCAATCTGGCGACGTCTTCTGGCGTTGCCTCACGATTCAATTCCTGGGTGAGTTTACGCGCGGCTCGAAGGTAGGTATTCAACTCCTTGATGACGTGTATCGGCAAACGAATGGTTCGCGTCTGGTTCATCAAACCACGCTCTATGGTCTGGCGTATCCACCAGGTGGCGTAGGTAGAAAACCTGAAGCCGCGTTCCGGGTCAAACTTCTCCACGGCACGAATCAACCCGAGATTGCCTTCCTCGATCAAGTCGAGCAGGGCAAGTCCACGGTTCATGTAGCGACGTGCAATTTTAACCACCAGGCGCAGATTGCACTCGATCATCTTGTCGCGGGCGCTGTTATCCCCTTGCAGCGAAAGCCGCGAGTAATAGACTTCCTCTTCCGCGGTCAGCAGCGGTGAAACTTCAATTTCCTTCAGATAGAGTCTGGTGGGGTCGGCATCAGAGGAGCGCCGGGTATTGGACTTGCGCCTGTCGTCAGCCTTGCGCCGCTCGATTAATTTGGCGGTGGCGATGGCGTCCTCGTCGTCCTCGACTTCATCCGAGTCCACGATATCATCGCTTTCGTCATCCGCATCGTCTGCATCGACTTCGGCTGCCTGCTGAATTTCCAGCAAGTCTTCCGCCAGTTCCTCGGCAGGTATCTCGGTGTCTTCGATCAGCGACTTGTCTGTCGACTTGGTCATCCAGGAGTTCCTTAGTCTTTTGGTAAATATTTCAATGGATCTACAGGCTTGCCATTTTTTCTAATTTCAAAATGCAGTTGAGCCCTGTTATCCCTTTGCCCCATTTTTGCGATTACCTTGCCGGCGGTGACTTCCGCCCCTTCCTGCACCAGTCGCTCCTGACAATAAGCATATGCACTGAGGTAGGTTTCGCTATGCTTGATAATGATCAGATTACCATAACCCGCCAAACCATTGCCACTATATACCACCTTGCCATTTGCCACCGCGACTACCTGCTGGCCGCTAATTCCAGCGATATCGATTCCGCGTCGATCCAGTTTCGAGGCGGAGAAACTGTTCAACGGTTTCCCCTCGGTCGGCCAGATCCATGCAACCGGATTGCTGTAATTGAAGTCATCGGGTTCGCTAATCACCGTATCGGCTGCTTGCTGCTGTACCTTAGAATTTTCCTTGGATTTATTTTCCTTCGGCTCAAATGCGGGTGTATTTGTCGACTTCCTGTTCTGTGGATCGATCAACACCAGCCTCTGACCGGGGTGTATCGGTGCGTTGACATCTATCGAATTCCACTGTGCCAGCTGCTTGTAATCGAGTCCGTAGCGCCAGGCAATCGAGTAAAGCGTATCGGTTGGTTTTACCCCATACCACCCGGGACCCGTGGTTGCAGGATCGCGTATTGGCGGGTTAATCGTCACACAGGCGGACAGCAACAGTACAACCAGCATGCCGAATGTTCTGATAGCAGTTTTCATTTAGCGCAGGATTCCCGCTTATAAATAAAAATAAATCATCACCAGCACCACAGCGATGACTACAGCCCAACCGATTTTCTCGATGTAGCCAATCAACCGGGCTTCGATCGCCGCACCGTATTTTGCCAGGCACCATGCCAATAGAAAAAATCGCGCACCGCGGCCAATCAAAGAGGCCAGCAAGAACGGGATCAATGCGAGGCTGAGCACGCCGGCCGCAATGGTGAAAATTTTGTAAGGCACGGGAGAAAAGCCGGCGACCAGTACTGCCCAGAATCCCCAGCGATCAAACCATCCCATCACCGTTTGCATCCTCGCCTGATAGCCCCAGTCGATCACCCAGGGTTCTACCTGCTCGAACAGGAAGGCGCCGATCATGTAACCCACCAGTCCTCCCAGTACCGAGAAAAACAGGGTTAGGCTGGCATAATACATAGCCCGCGTCGGCCTCGCGATGGACATGGGTGCCAGCATGACATCGGGGGGCGGGAACGGCAGGATGAAGGATTCGACAAAGCTCAGCAGAGCCAGGTAATAAGGGGCACTGGCGCGCCTGGAGAATTCCATCACGCGGCGATACAGCGTTTCGAAAATCGGCACTACTCCAGACCTGCCAGCAGGGGTACGAACACGACCTTTTCGAGCGCCTCGCTCTGCAGGCCTTCGCTGTTGCGGGTTAAGCGGGTCAGGGTTTGATCGTTGCCATCGTCAAACGGGAATAGCATCACGCCATTCATGGCCAGTTGCTGGGTCAGGTTTTCCGGAATACTGGAACAGGCGGCGGTCATCATTATCCTGTCGAAACTGTAACTGATATTCGGCCAGCCACCGTTGCCATCGGTGTGGCGCAGCTGAATATTGAAAAACTCGAGTTCTGAGAGCCGTTGTTTCGCCTGCAAATGCAGTGCCTCGATACGTTCGACGCTATACACCTGGGAGAAAATACTTGCCAGCACCGCGGTTTGATAGCCGCATCCGGTACCGATTTCCAGCACCGAGTGACCCACCCCGCCCTCTAACAGCAACTGGGTCATATGCGCGACTATGAAGGGTTGGGAAATAGTCTGTCCGTAACCAATCGGCAAGGCCGTGTCTTCGTAAGCGCGATGCGCAAGTGCTTCGTCGACGAACAGGTGGCGAGGAATTCGCGCCATCACATCGAGCACCTGCTCGTTATCGATACCCTGCTCACGCAGACGACGAATCAGGCGATCGCGGGTACGTTGCGAAGTCATTCCTATGCCCTGGTGACTTTGCGAGCCGCTATTCATTTAATATCCACCGTTTCCAGCCAGCCCTGCAAAGGCTGTATTCCCTTGTGTCGGGTTAAATCAATTTGCATGGGTGTAATCGATACCATAGCATGTTCCACCGCGTGGAAATCAGTACCCGGGCCGGCATCCTCGGCTTCGCCCGGCGGGCCGACCCAGTAAATAGGCCTTCCATAGGGATCGATCTGCTTGACCATGGCTTCCGCCTTGTGCCGAAAACCGAGCCGGGTCGCCTGCATCGCGCTGATATGCGTTAACGGCAAATCCGGTACATTGATATTCAGCAGGCTGTCTTCGGGCAAACCTTCCTCGAGCAGTTTCCCCACCACGCGACAGGTAATATCGGCAGCCGCCTGGTAATGCCGGGCGGGTTTGCCGAGCAGCGACACTGCAATCGCAGGCAGGCCCAGGTAGCGCCCCTCCATCGCCGCTGCCACGGTTCCAGAGTAGAGTACGTCGTCACCCAGGTTAGGCCCCGCGTTAATCCCCGATACCACCATATCCGGCATCTCGTCGAGCAGCCCCGACAGGGCCAGATGTACGCAATCGGTAGGGGTGCCGTCCACGCGATAAAATCCGTTGGCCGACTTTTCT
>CAXBMV010000351.1:0-4280 GCA_963976575.1 uncultured Gammaproteobacteria bacterium
ATGCGGTTCCCTGGTACGACTGGTTGCTCGCCGGCATTGGCGTGGCTACCTGTTTATACATCGTCATATTGCGCAATGAAATCGCCTTGCGCGCGGGTCTGCCCACGCAGGGTGACTTGATCGCATCGACCGTCGGTATGATCATACTCGGCATCACCGTGTATCGCGCACTGGGACTGCCTCTGTTAATCGTCGCCAGTGTTTTCGTCGCCTACGTGTTTTTCGGCAATTCCGCCTACCTGCCCGAAACAATCCAGTGGAAGGGGGCATCCTATGGCAAGGCCATGTGGCATTTCTGGATGCAGAGCGAGGGCGTGTTCGGTGTTGCCCTGGGCGTATCAGCCTCGCTGATATTTCTGTTTGTACTGTTTGGTTCGATACTCGAAAAGGCGGGTGCCGGTAATTACTTCATCAAGATCGCTTTTGCGCTGCTCGGGCATTTGCGCGGTGGCCCGGCCAAGGCCGCGGTTGTCGCTTCGGCGCTGAGTGGGCTGTATTCGGGCTCGTCTATCGCCAACGTGGTAACCACCGGAACCTTTACCATACCGCTGATGAAGCGCACAGGATTCTCAGCCGAGAAGGCCGGCGCTGTTGAAGTCGCCTCCTCGACCAATGGGCAATTGACGCCTCCGGTCATGGGTGCTGCAGCCTTCCTCATTGCCGAGTTTACCGGTATCAGCTACACCGATATCCTCAAGCACGCGCTGGTACCTGCGCTGGTGTCTTATATCGCACTGGTTTACATCGTCCACCTCGAGGCGATGAAAATGAACCTGAAGGGCTTGCCCAAGCTGCCCTCGAACAAGAGTTTTACGGCCAAGATGATTGGTTTTCTGAGCGGCTTCATCGGCATTGGCCTGCTTGGCATAGCGGTTTACTACGGCCTCGGCTGGGTTAAGGTCGCAATCCCCGATTACGCTTTTGCCATAGTCGCAATAGGCTGTGGCGGATTTTATCTGTATCTGGTGTGGCTGGCATCGAAGCACCCCGACCTGGTAGTCGATCCGCCAGATGCGCCGATCACCGAATTGCCGCATGCGGGCACTGTCGCCATCACCGGGCTGTATTTCATACTGCCAATCGTGATCCTGATCTGGTGCATCATCATCGAACGTCTGTCGCCGGCATTATCTGCATTCTGGGCAACCATCGCGATGATTATCGTTATTCTCACCCAGGATCCGATCAAGGCTTACTTTCGCGGCACCGGTAATTACATGGCAGCCTTCAAGGTCGGTGTTGGCCACTGGGTAGAGGGCATGATCGCGGGATCGCGCAACATGATCAGCATCGCTGTGGCTACAGGTGCGGCCGGTATCATCGTCGGTACCATTTCGCTAACCGGTGCGCATCAGGTGGTCGGCGAATTTGTCGAGTTTCTTTCCGGTGGCAGTCTGATCTTCATGCTGATACTGGTAGCACTGATGAGTCTGATCCTTGGTATGGGCTTGCCGACCACTGCGAATTACATCGTCGTGTCATCGCTGATGGCGCCAGTTATTATCACGCTGGGTGCGAAGAGCGGTCTGATCGTGCCTTTGATCGCGGTGCATCTGTTCGTGTTTTATTTCGGCATACTCGCCGATGACACCCCGCCGGTGGGGCTGGCCGCGTTTGCTGCGGCGGCCATTTCCGGTGGCGACCCGATCAAGACCGGACTGCAGGGCTTCGCTTACGATATCCGTACGGCATTGTTGCCATTCCTGTTCATATTCAACACCGAATTACTGTTGATCAACGTGGGGGTAGTAAAGGCTTTCTTTGTTTTCGGGGTCGCGGTGGTGGCGATGATGCTATTCGCCTCGGCGACGCAGGGGTTCATGTTTGTGAAGAACAGGAAATGGGAGTCGGCGGCTTTGTTGCTGGTTGCGTTTACCTTGTTCCGCCCCGGTTACTGGCTGGATATCGTTTCACCGCCCTATAATATTCATAATCCCGATGTAGTTTACGAGGTAGTCGACGAAGTGACGCCGAATGGTACGCTGTTGTTTGTCGTCAGCGGCCCCGATTTTGATAGCGGCAAAATCGAATCGACAACCATTCTTGTCAATCTCGGTGATCAGGCGGACGCGGTGGAACGTTTGCGCAAGGCAGGTTTGACGGTTACCGTTGAAAGCGGGCGCGCGGTTATCGAGGAGCCTTTCCCTGGCACGCCTTATTTCGAGAGTCTGGGCAAGTCCTTTGATTACTACGGCGACGATCCGGTGCAAATTGCAGAGGTACGCCAACCCGCCGACAGGGCAGCCAAGGAATGGTTTTATATTCCTGCGATCCTGTTGCTGGCGATTATCATGATGATGCAGAAGCGTCGCCAGCGAGACAATGAAGAGCCGGGGGTCGCTACGGCTGCCTGAGCTGGAAGCCAGTTCTTGTTATAACTCTACAGACCGATGACGCCTTTCGTCATCGGTCTGGTATTGTTTGCCGCTCTATTGCATGCCAGCTGGAATGCGATGGCGAAATCAGGAGGCACGCCGCAGTTCAGCATTGCCTCCTACCGCCTGATCGGAGCCGCTATTTGTCTGCCGGCGGTTTTCTTTTTTCCCATCCCCCTGATCGAAAGCTGGCCCATGCTGCTGGTTTCGGTACTCATCCATAACCTGTATTACTACAGCCTGACGAAATCTTATCGCCTGGGTGATCTGTCGCAAATGTATCCATTATTCCGCGGTCTTGCCCCGGTTATGGTGGTCATAGGGGCTGCGCTGTTTGCCGGAGAATGGCTGTCATCGGGTGCGATGCTGGGTATTGCACTGATCAGTTTCGGACTGATCAGCATCAGCTTGTTCGGTGGCGCTGCAGGCAAGATAAGCCCGCTGGCATTGCGCTGGGGTCTGGCTACCTCGGTTTTTATTGCCACCTATACGGTTGCCGATGGTATGGGCGTGCGCGTCGCCGGCAATAGTTTCAGTTATATATTCTGGTTGTTTCTGCTCGAACCTGTGCCCATATGCGGCTGGTTGCTGCTGCGCGATCGCGCCAACTGGTTCGGCTACATGCAGGCCAAGCCGGGAAAAATTCTGCTCGGTGGACTGGCTGCCGGCGTCGCCTACGCGCTGGTGATCTACGCGATGGGACTTGGTTCCATGGGGATGGTTTCTTCGTTGCGCGAAACCAGTGTAATATTTGCGGCCCTGATCGGTAGCCTGTTGTTTCATGAGCCTTTCGGGCGACAACGCATTTTCGCCGCGGTGATTGTTTGCCTCGGCGTGGTGTTGATCAAATTAATCGGCTAACGCGGAGCGAGAGAAGATGTCATTAACCAGCGATTTCCCCAGAGTGAAACTGAGCCACACGCCAACACCATTGGAGCGTCTCGACAATATCAGCGCCGAGCTGGGTACCAACCTGTGGATCAAGCGCGACGATTGCACCGGCCTCGCATTTGGCGGCAACAAGAGTCGCCAGCTCGAGTTTTATATCGGCCAGGCCAAAGAGCAGGGCGCGGATACTTTGCTGACTACCGGTGCGGTGCAGTCCAACCATGTGCGCATGACCGTGTCAGCCGCGCGCAAGACGGGTTTGCAGGTCGAAGTACAGCTTGAACATCGCGTTGCGCGCGAGCAACCCGAGTATCACAACTCGGGCAATCCTTTCCTGGTAAAACTAATGGGTGCACGTATCCATTACTACCCCGAAGGTGAAGACGAAGCCGGGGCGGATCTTGCCATGGAAGCACGCGCCGCCGAGCTGGCTGAACAGGGGCGCAAGGCTTATGTTATTCCACTGTCGAATGCGCATACACCCTACGGCGCTCTGGGCTATGTCGATGCAGCTGAGGAGCTAAGTGCGCAGATCGCCGCGTTAGGCATCAATCCGAAGCTGTTTGTGCTGCCCTCAGGGTCGGCTTCCACGCATAGCGGATTTTTGATCGGCATGCGGGCGCTGGGTATAGGCACGCCGATTCAGGGTATCTGCGTACGCCGCGATGCGGCCAGTCAGCAGCAGCGCGTGGCGGACAAGGTGGCTGCGGTGATAGCTGCACTCGGCCTGGATCTCGCCATAGACAAAGACGATATACACTGCGATGACCGCATGCTGGCACCGGGCTACGGCCTGCCAAACCCGGCGACCGTCGAGGCGATAAAATACCTGGCGCGCAATGAGGGAATCCTGCTCGACCCAACCTATACCGGAAAGACCTTTGCCGGATTTCTCGAGCTGGTCAGGCAGGGCAGTTATACAAACGAGGACCACCTCGTATTCTTGCATACCGGTGGTGCCGCGTCCCTGTTTGCCTATCCGGAACTGGTCGCAGACGAAGCTGTTGAGTCATGAGC
>CAXBMV010000352.1:0-4272 GCA_963976575.1 uncultured Gammaproteobacteria bacterium
TGCCAGCCACGCGCATTGCTTTGCGAGGAGGCATCTTCGTCGCCTGCCTCAAAGTTGGCAAAGTTCTTTTTAAGCTGAAAGGAGTAAGACGAGCAAATCATGCGCTGTTTATGCTTGATCAGCTTCACCAGGCGAGAGCCATCCTCGTCGGACAGGCTCCAACTGTGGTAATCTTCGGCGCTTTCAATCATGCGCACCAGCATCTCGGTTATCAGCTTCTTGCTGAGACCGGCAATTTCCCTGTAGGTATCCTGCGCGGATTGCGGGGCGGGATACGATTGATTGTCTGGACGATTCATTCGAGCAGATTTAAAGTGATGAGGCTGGGAATATAGTTCAAAATAGAGAGTTAATTCTGCGACTCATTTCATAAAACGCATTGATTCTGTCATTTTCCGATAGACGGTGTATTAATCGGCCCCAGCGGCGGTATCTGTATAACCATGCATCAATTGACACTTTTTGTTACTGGCCATAAAGGCTTCGAAACCCTGTTGTTTCACGAAGTACGCGCTATTTTGAAGGATTGCCCGGCGCAACTGGTGAAGCGTTATGGTGGTGTCGAGGTGAAAGGTACGCTCGAATGCCTGTATCGCCTGTGCCTGTACTCGCGTCTCGCCAACCGCGTCTTCCACGAACTGGCCAGCGCCGACACCGAAGACGACGCCAGCCTCTATCAGGCCGTGTATGCGATCGACTGGAGTCAGCATCTGGATGCGCGCAGCAGCATGGCTGTTTCGGCTACCCTGTCCAGTTCGAATCTGAATCACAGCCAGTATGTCGCGCTGAAGACCAAGGATGCCATCGTCGACCAACTGCGCGAGCGCAGCGGCAGCAGGCCCGTGGTTGAGCGCAATCAACCGGATTTACAGATACACGTTAATATCCACCACGACAAGGCCAGTATCAGCCTGGACCTGTCCGGCGACAGCCTGCACAGGCGTGGCTACCGACTCGAGCATTCCGGCGCGCCGCTGAAGGAGCACCTTGCCGCGGCCATCCTCGCCCATGCCGGCTGGGATTATGTCAGCGCACAGAAATGGCGCCTGTTCGACCCGATGTGTGGCTCGGGGACCTTTGCCATTGAGGCTGCCATGATTGCCTGCAATCGTGCCCCGGGACTGGAGCGAGATTACTTCGGATTTAACAAGTGGTTGCAGCACGACGACAAGCTGTGGCAACAGCTGCGCGAGGAAGCGCGAAGCCTGGTCGATGAAAAGGCCCAGTATCAAATCTTTGCCAGCGATTACGATGCCTCTGCATTGAAGATTGCCGAAGCCAATGCTTCCCGCGCCGGTGTCGCCGCGGCAATCGAGTTTAGCCACCAGCAATTATCTGATCTGCAGGCGGAAAAGATTCAGGGCCACAGCCTGGTAGTCTGTAATCCACCCTATGGCCAGCGCCTGCAAAGCGAGCAGGGGCTCGCCGCCTTGTACGACGATATCGGCGATGCGCTCAGGCGACTCGCGCCCGCCTCGCTGGTCATCATTTCGGCTAACCTGGATTTACTGCATCGACTGAAATTGACTCGCGAAAGCAAGAAGCCGGTTAGAAATGGTCCGCTGCAATGTCTGCTCGCCCGTTTTGAAACCGGCGCATTGAAAGCACGCGAGGAAGCTCCCGCTGAGCAGGCCGAGGATGACATTGCCCTGCCGCTGCACAATCGCCTGAAAAAGAATGCAAAGCACATGGCCCGCTGGGCAAAGAATAGTTCAGTAAGCTGTTACCGCGTATACGATGCCGATCTGCCCGAGTTTTCCTTCGCGCTGGACAGATACCAGAGTGAAGTTTCTGAATCGCAATGCTGGTTTCATCTACAGGAATACCAGGCACCGAAAACCATAGACGAAGACAAGGCCGAGCAGCGCATTGAAATGGCCCGAAAAGTCGTTATGCAGGTTTTTTCGCTGAATGAGTCTCAGTTGTATTGCAAGACGCGTAAACGTCAGCGCGGCAGCCAGCAATACCAGAAGCAGGATAACCAGCAAGAGTATTTCCAGGTGCGCGAAGGGCGGGCTTCACTGCTCATCAACCTCAGTGATTATCTCGATTCGGGTCTTTTCCTCGACCATCGCGTTACGCGCCAGCGCATTTTCGACATCTCACAGGGCAAATCTCTGCTTAATCTGTTTTGCTACACCGGTTCGATAGGTGTGCAAGCAGGGCTGGGTGGTGCCAGCTCGGTGACGAATGTCGACATGTCACCGGCCTATCTGAAATGGGCGCAGGAAAACCACGCCATCAATCAGCTCGACGACCCGGCGCGATTTCAGTTTCTGCGCGCCGATATCCTTGATTTGCTGAGGCAGCCATCGCGTTACTCGCTGGAACAAAGCTACGACATCATTTTCCTCGATCCACCTTCGTTTTCCAATTCGAGCAAGATGCAACAAACCCTGGAAATTCAGCGCGACCACGACAGCATGATCAGTGCGGCTATGGGCTTGCTCGCCAGCGATGGCCTGCTGGTGTTTTCCACCAACAAACGCGGCTTCAAGCTGGCCGAACAGCTGTCGCAGGCATTTGCTATTAGCGACATCAGCCATGCCACCCTCCCGGAAGATTTCAAACGCAGGCCCGGTATCCACAAGTGCTGGGAAATCAGGCATCGACAGAAACCATGAGAGCCGATACCAGCGATTACCATCGCCTGTTTTTGCAGGATGTCCCCATGCTCGACTTGCGCGCACCGGTGGAGTTCGCCCGCGGCGCTTTTGCAAACGCGACCAATATACCTCTGCTTGATGATCGCCAGCGCGAACTGGTGGGTAAATGTTACAAGGAGTCGGGGGAAACTGCTGCGATAGCGCTAGGGATGAAACTGGCCAGCGACGAAATCCGTGAGCAACGCCTCGCAGCCTGGCTTGATTTTTGTGAGCGTAACCCCGAGGGCTACCTCTATTGCTTCCGAGGCGGCCTGAGGTCGCGTACCACGCAACAATGGATACGCGAAAGAGGTATCGATTATCCACTGGTAAGTGGTGGCTACAAGGCGATGCGTCGCTTTCTTATTGATGAACTGGAAAGCAACCTGCAACGCTTGCCGATGGTTTGTGTCAGTGGATTGACCGGCGTGGGTAAAACAAGGTTGTTGTTGAAAACCTCTCGCCATATTGATTTCGAGGGGCTGGCCAACCATCGTGGTTCGGCCTTTGGTCGCAACCCTGCGGACACGCAGCCGGGCAGCATAGACTGGGAGAACGCGGTGTCGGTCGAATTTATCAAGCATGCCCACAAGCACGCCCACAAACCCATTTTCGTCGAGGACGAGGGCCGTCGTATCGGTCGTGTGACTATGCCAGATGGTCTCTATGCGGCAATGCTGCGAGCACCGCGGGCGATTCTGCGTTTAGACCTGGAATCCCGTATTCGTTTGATTGCGGAGGAGTATATCCAGCATAACTGGCCCGCATACCAGCAGGCGCATGGTGAAAATGCAGAAACTGAATTCAGTTTTTTTGTCCTCGACAACCTTTCTCGCATACAGAAACGACTGGGTGGTGATCGTTACAAAAGCGTTCGCAAAAGCTTCGAGCAAGGCTTGCTGCGCTTGTTTGAAGACGGCAATGCTGGCGGATTTGACCAGGGCATTAAATTATTGCTCGAAGAGTATTACGACCCGATGTACCGCTACCAGATTGAAAAAAAACAGGTGAAGATAATATTCGAGGGCGAGGAGGATGAATTCCTGCAATGGGCCGAAGATTATTGCCGTGAACCATCGAATGAACTTTACCGCGACAGATACATCCAATGCGGACAATAACAATGGATAGAGCTGCATGAAAAAAAGTATTCTGCTAGGGGCGCTGGCGGTACTGGTTGCGTTATTTTTTTACTTCGATCTGGGGCAGTACCTGACCCTCGAATTTATCAAGTCGCAGCAAACACAGATCAATGAATTCTATCTCGAACATAAATGGTTGAGCCTCATAGGCTTTTTCCTGCTCTACGTGCTGGTGACCGGTGCCTCCTTACCCGGTGCAGCGGTACTAACCCTCGCCGGCGGCGCCGTGTTTGGGCTGCTTACCGGCCTGATCCTGGTGTCATTCGCCAGTAGCCTGGGTGCTACGCTAGCCTTCCTGGTGTCGCGTTACCTGTTCAGGGATACAGTTCAGGGCCGCTTCGGTGGTTCGCTGAAATCGATTAACGAGGGGGTTGAAAGAGAAGGGGCTGCATTTCTGTTTGCGATGCGCCTGGTGCCGGCTTTTCCATTTTTTGTGATCAATCTGGTGATGGGCCTGACGCGACTGCGTCTGTGGACTTTTTACT
>CAXBMV010000353.1:0-4258 GCA_963976575.1 uncultured Gammaproteobacteria bacterium
ATCCAGCAATTCACCCCGGCAAACCTGATTGATACGGAAGTACTCAACCACAAGCCCGAATCCGTGGTACTACCCGCGCGCGAAATTCAGGCGCAAAACATCCGCTACAGCGAAGACGGCCTCTACTTCAGCATCGACGGTGCCAGTTTCAATTTTCCCATTGACCAACATGCCGCCGCTGTCGGCCTTGGCAACAGCGGCAAGGATGAGCTCGCCTTTTTGCTGGCGCGCCTGATCAATCCCGTTTCGGGCAGCCTCAGTCTCGGCGACTCAAAAATGCAGGAGATTCCGGAAGCCATAGTCGGTCAGCGTATCGCCTATGTCGGTCCCAGCTCCTATTTGTTCACCGGTTCGGTTTTATACAACCTGGGGTATTCGCTGAAACACCGCCCGGTAGCCGGAACCGAAGACAGCGACGACAAGGAAACCAGCGATAAGCGACGCCTCGCTGAAGCAGCCGGTAATACCCCCTACCGCTACGTCGATGAATGGATAGACTATAGCGCAATAGGCCTGCAGGACCATGCCGCTTACCTGGCACGGGTTATCGAGATTCTCGTTAGTGTTGAACTGGATGAGGAGATTTACCAGTTCGGCCTGCAGTCACGCGTCGATCAGTCGAAGAATGTCAATCTTGCCGGACGCATCATGCAGGCGCGCAAACAATTACGCGACGAATTCAGCAAACCTGAAATAGCGCGCCTGGTCGAACCTTTCGACCAGACAAAATACAACAGCAACATGACGGTTTCAGAGAACCTGCTATTCGGCACGGTTTACGGAAGTTCCATCGACGCAGAACGCCTTATCGACAACCCGGTTATCCTGCAGATACTCGAAGAATCCGGACTCAGTAATGACTTCCTCGAAGCCGGTCTTAAAATCAGCGAAATCATGCTAGACCTGTTTTCTGATGTCGAGCCGGGCAGCGAGCTGTTCGAACAATTCAGTTTTATCGACGCAGATGAATTGCCCGAGTTCCACAAGCTGAAGACACAGGCGCAGCAAAATGGAATACAGAGCCTGGAACAAAGCGACAAGCAACGCCTGATGTCGCTTCCATTCAAAATGATCATCAGTCGCCATCGCCTGGGACTAATCGATGATGCCATGCAACTGCGTATCCTCGATGCACGGCGCCGTATCAATGCCTGTGCGGAGGAAAACGCTCTGGGTATCGAATTTTTTGACGAGGCCCAGTACAACCCTCGTATTTCGATTCAGGACAATATCCTGTTCGGCAAACTCGCTTACGGGCAGGCGCATGCGCAACAGAAAATCAATAATCTGATTATCGACGTGGCCGAGTCGCTGGACCTGCGCCAGGATATTATTATTGCCGGCCTGAGTTATGAGGTCGGAGTCGGTGGTTCACGCCTGTCGGCTGCGCAACGCCAGAAACTGGGCATGGCACGCGGCCTGATCAAGTCTGCCGACCTGCTCGTGGTCAACGAGGCGTTGTCCAGCCTCGATACCGCAAGCGAGCGTCGCCTGATCCAGAATGTGCGCGCCCTGTCCGAATCGCGCGGCATACTCTGGGTACTGGGGCGCGTGCAGCTGGCCGAACAGTTCGATTCGATACTGGTGATGGAGCGCGGCCGTATTGTCGACCAGGGCGATTTCGAATTGCTGAAAAGCACAAGCCAGCCATTCCAGCAACTGCTCGCCGCCGACTAGGCTTCGCGGCGGCGCTTGCGTAAGTACAGGTGAGTAGTAAAAAACCGATCTGCTATCTCCCGACGCATACCGCCGATAAGGCTGCCCCGGTGAAGACGCAAGGGAGGGTTAATCACTTCCATACCCGCATCCCCTGCCAGGTATTTCAGACTGGCACGGCTAAAACAATTGATATGTTCCAGCGGGTGAATCGCACCGAGTTCGCCGCTCCATCCTCGTTGCCGCAGGTTTGCGGCTATACCACGCCCGTCGGGCACACGAATATGCATGACACCATCGGGTAGCAGGCTTCGACTTAAATCGAACATTGCCTGACGTGGGTCGGTGAGGTGTTCGAACACCTGGTTGGCATAGATGAAGTGATATTGCCCGCCCTCTGCAGGCAGGCTGTCGAGCACCAGAAGTCCCATCCCGCGCGCGTGTTCGGCGCGCTGTTTCGAGAGTTCGACGCCGCTGACGTCGAAACCATGTGCCTGCGCCATACGCGCCCAGTAACCCCAGCCCATGCCATAGTCGAGTACGCGTATATCGGCGGGTCGTGCGGCAAACAGAGCTTGCAGGCTTTGCATCTGTCCGGCGTACTGTTTAAACAGCTTGCTACTGGCGCAGCGTTTTTTCTGCAGGCTTTTGCTCTGATCGACCCAGTCGTTATACAGCAGGTTCAATCCTTCGGGATTCAGTATTTCAGATTGATACAGCAGTTCGCATTGATGGCATTGCATCACCCGGTAGTTGGACAGCTGTAACTGCGCCGACTCTACCCTGCCCTGATAGAAATCATTCAGGAAGGTTTGCATACGGGCGTCGCTATAAGAAATTTCGTATAGCGACGAAACATCGCTCGCCGCGCAAACCGGGCAAATCCCTCTGGTTTCAAGAATTCCAGTCACCGAGTCTATTTGTAGGGATCGGCGGCATCGCGCAGGCCGTCACCAAAGAAATTAAAAGTGAGTATCACCAGGATCACCGGCACTACCGGATACAACAACCAGGGATAAAGCGCCACCACGTTGATATTCTGTGCCTCGTTGAGCAACACGCCCCAGCTGGTAATCGGTGGACGCAGACCCAGGCCGAGAAAACTCAATGCGGTTTCGCCGAGTATCATCGCCGGAATCGACAGGGTTGCCGAAGCAATCAGGTGGCTCATGAATCCGGGCAACAAATGCCGCCCGATAATGCGCGAAGGCTTCGCTCCCATCAACTCCGCGGCCGCGCAATAATCCTCCTCTCGCAGCGACAATAACTTCGAGCGAACTGCACGCGCCAGTCCGGTCCAGTCGAGCATGGCGAGAATCACGGTGATGCCGAAAAAGATTAGCAACGGGCTCCAGTTAACCGGCAATACCGCGGATAGCGCCATCCACAGAGGTAACTCGGGAAAAGAGCGTATCACCTCGATCAGGCGTTGCACCGACGCATCCACCCAGCCGCCGTAATAGCCGGCCAGCCCGCCTATGACGATGCCGAAGCTGAAGCTGATGAGTATTCCAACCAGGCCTATGGTCAGCGAAATGCGCGCGCCATAGGTAATGCGCGAAAACATATCTCTCCCTAGCCTATCGGTGCCGAGCAGGAAAAAGGTGCCATTTTCCGGCGGACAGACGATATGAAAATTCGCCTCAAACAGACCCCAGAAACGATAGTCATCACCCTGGCAGAAGAATCGCAGGGGCTGGACTTCGTCGAGACGTTCCGGGTAATTTCGTTTCAATATTTCCATGTCGAGCACATAGTCGCGCGCGTAGACGAAGGGGCCGATGAATTCGCCCTGATGGAACAGGTGTATGGATTGCGGCGGCGAGTAAATATAGTCGCTGTTGCGCGTGTGCAGGTTATAGGGGGCGATCACTTCACTGAACATGATGGTGGCGTAGTTCAAGGCGAGAATAACGCCGCAGATCACTGCAAGGCGATGACGACGCAGCTTCCACCACATCAGCCGCCACTGTGACGCCATGTAAAAATTTTCCTGCGCCGGGGTCATCGCCTCGATAGACATCGGGTCGAAGGGTTCCTGCGAGACAAAATGCGGCTGACTCATTTTTCCGGCCCGCCCTGCAGGCGAATGCGCGGATCCAGCAAGGCCAGCGCTATGTCCGATACCAGCACGCCGATGACGGTTAATACTGCAAGGAACATCAGGAATGAACCGGCCAGGTACATATCCTGGCTTTGCAGCGCCGACAGCAGTATCGGCCCGGTGGTCGGCAGGGACAGCACCACGGCGACGATTTCGGCACCGGAAATAACAGTGGGTAACAGATTGCCGATGTCAGCGACGAAAAAGTTCATCGCCACGCGCAGCGGATACTTGGTCAATAGTTTGCCTTCGGATAACCCCTTGGCGCGGCCGGTGATCACGTACTGCTTCTGTAGTTCGTCGAGCAGATTGGCGCGTATGCGTCGTATCATTGCCGCGGTACCCGAGGTACCGATTACTATAACTGGAATCCATAAATGCTCGAGTATGGATATAACCTTGCCCTTGCTCCAGGGCGCATCGATATATTCAGCATCCATCAGTCCGCCGATACTGGTGCCGAAATAAACATTAGCGAAATAAAGCATTACCAGCGCG
>CAXBMV010000354.1:0-4234 GCA_963976575.1 uncultured Gammaproteobacteria bacterium
TTTTTGTCAAAAAATAATATGCATCATCGTCATCATCACGACGATGAAGATCAGGCTCATGAACAGTCCCGCCCTGATGAAGTCCGGTACCTTGTAACCTCCGGGACCCTTGATCAACGCGTTCACCTGATGGGTAGGGATGAGGAAAGAGTTCGAGGTTGCCAGCGCCACGGTTAACGCGAATATCGCCGGGTTGGCGCCGGCGCCTATGGCTATGTTAACCGCCAGCGGCACCAGTAAAACGGTGGCTCCCACATTCGACATGACCAGGGTAAAAAAGGTCGCCAGTACGGCGACAGACGCCTGTATAACCCAGATAGGCATATGCCCGACCAACAATAGTGTTTCTTCGGCAATCCATTTTGCAGTGCCGCTGGTTTCCACCGCCAGGCCCAGCGGTATCAGGCTGGCGAGCAGGAATACCGTGCTCCAGGACACCGCCTTGTAAGCCTCCTCCATTTTCAGTACCCCGGATATGACCATGCCGATAGCACCGGTCATTAGCGCCACCGACAGGCGCAGATCGGTGAACAACACCATGATCAGCGCCAGTGAGAAAAAGAATGTGGCCCAGCCTACCTTGTTGGGGCGTGATTCCTCGCGCGGATACTCGGAGGTCACTATGACAAAGTCGCGCTTTTGCCGATCAAGGATGAGCCGGGAGGGATTACGATTTCGGCAATACCAGCCTGGGCAGAGGAGAGCGCCTCGGAAAATACTCTTAAACCCTTCTGGATGGTGAGCCCGTAGTTATCGACGAAATCTTTTAGATGAGCCGGCGAACAAAGTATGCCCAGTGCAGAATTGCCCGCGATATCGACATCACGCGAGAGATCGCCCTGACTGGCGCGCATGCCGGCGCCGGCTGACTTGATGGCGATGACACGAATCTTGTTGGCCGATTCGATATCGTCGAGTACCTGTCCGACCAGAGGGCTATCCATGGGCACCAGGACTTCGAATAGCAGATAATCGACGCCATAAACTTCTTCGAGGTACTTGCTGCTGCCGGCGACATTGGCTGCGGTATCGGTGGATACCTTGGGTAATACATATCGTCCGGCGACCATGAAATAAATGATGCCGCTGGTGACCAGGGCGAGACCGATCGGGGTTACCGAAAACAGGCTGAAACTGGCCATTTGTTGTTCCGGCGGTAGCGCCACGTTTGAAGATAATATCAGGTCGTTCAACAGGATCAGCGGCGAAGAGCCGATCATGGTGACGGTACCGCCGAGTATCGCGGTAAAGCCCATCGGCATTAGCAGCCGCGACATGGGCAATCCCGAGCGCGCTGAAATTCTGCTTACCACCGGCAGGAAAAGCGCGGCAGCGCCAACGTTTTGCATGAAGGATGAAATAATGCCGACGGTGCCGGAAATGATCGGAATAATGCGTTTTTCTTCGCTGCCACCGACATTCAATATATAGACAGCAACCTTGCTCATCAGGCCCGTCTTATCGAGGCCTGCACCTATGATCATTACCGCGATAATCGACATCACCGCGTTACTGGCAAAGCCGTTGAACAGTTTGTGCGAATCCACCAGCCCCTGCTGCAGGCCCATGATCGGTGCCAGCAATGAAGTCAGCCCGAGCAGCACCATAATGGTGATCGCGGCTTCATCGACATTGACGATTTCGAAAGTGAACAAATAGATGGTAAAGATAAGCAGGCTGCTTACCCATGCGATTTCGACGCTGGGGGTGAGACCGCAAATATACCAACCGAAGAGAATTAAGATTAGCCCTGCAATCCATTTGGTACTGCGCAACCTCTTGAGCCTGAACCGGTTCAGTCTGATCCACAAAAGGCGGGATAATTTTCTCAAGTTTGCTGCTTTTGGCCTCGTTAAAAGCTTTACCGATCCGTATTTACTCCGGGGTAAATACAGTTGGAAAAAATTGTTGCTGTTAAACTGCTTGAATCCGTAGACACCAGGGGAGTTTAGCGCCGACAGGGTGTGACAGGAATATCTCGGAAGAGTGTACACAATATTACCTGTCGCTTCAAAGCCGTCGGCACAGGAGATTCATCGCGATGCCACTCAAAACAGGCTAAGATTACGCGCTCGAAGTTTCATTGCAGCCTGGAATAGCCCATGTCAAAAAAACACCCCGTCGTAGTCGTCACCGGTTCTTCCGGCGCGGGCACGTCGACGGTGAAAAAAGCCCTGGAGTCGATATTTTCCCGCCAGAAAATCAAATCGGTGGTTATCGAAGGCGACAGTTTTCATCGTTACGATCGTGAAGGCATGCGCGAAATGATGGAGAAGTCCAGGCACAGCGGTGAAAATTTCAGTCATTTCGGTGCCGAGGCAAACCAGTTCGAGGCGCTACAGGATCTGTTCAGGACCTACGGGGAAGACGGTAGCGGGCAAAAACGCTTTTACCTGCATGACCAGGACGAGGCGTCGAAGCATTCCCGGCGCATGGGCCAGATTTTCAAGTCAGGTGAGTTTACCCCCTGGGAAGATATAGAACCCGGTACCCAATTACTGTTTTACGAGGGTTTGCACGGGCTGGTAAAAACCAGCCAGATCGACATGACCCGCTATGTCGACCTGAAGGTTGGTGTGGTGCCGGTAGTGAATCTGGAATGGATACAGAAAATTCATCGCGACAGCGCCGAACGAGGTTACAGCGAAGATGACGTGGTCGACAGCATCCTGCGGCGTATGCCGGACTACGTGAAATACATTACCCCCCAGTTTTCTGAAACCGATATCAACTTCCAGCGTGTCGCCACGGTGGATACTTCCAATCCGTTTATTGCACGCGATATTCCCACGCTGGATGAGAGTTTCGTGGTAATTCGTTTCCGCAAACCCGATATTCGCAATATTGATTTTTCCAACCTGCTGACGATGATCAGCGGCTCCTTCATGTCTCGGCGCAACACCATTGTTGTGCCGGGAGGGAAGATGGGGATGGCCATGGAAATTATTTTCACGCCGATTATCCGCAACCTGATCGAGCGCAGCGAAGAGGCATGAGTGCGCTGCGGCTGGCTTGCTGCCTGATGCTCTGCAGCCTGTCATTACAGGCCGCGGAGTTTCGTAACGAAAAGCTGAGCAGTTTGATTGCCGGCCAACACAGACCCGATGGTGTCGTTTTCGAGATTCTCAGCTGGACAGACAATAGCTGGGACTGGGCCGCGCCGATGCTGCGCCAGTATGTCGACCAGTTGCGCGCCGCCTATCCCGACCTCGATATCGCACTGGTGTCGCAGGGGGTCGAGCTATTCGACCTGGCACTGGGTTCCAGCCAGCAGGGCTCACCAGCGCTGAGTGAGCTGATGGCACTGAATGCCGAGGGTATGGCTATCCACATCAGCGGAGACTATGCCAAATGGAAGCGAATGGGGGCGAGTGATTTCCCCGGCTTTGTCGATGTAGTCGATAGCAGCGCGGCACAACTGGAGGATTATATAAAGCTGGGCTTCGTACCCATAATGCTGGAGGCACCGCATGCAGTTGATTGACAGCCACTGCCATCTCGACGATGACCGTTACGATGCCACTCGTGACCAGGTGGTAGCGCAGGCACTGGCAGCCGGCATCGATAAGATAGTAATCCCGGCGACTACCGCGAATCGCTGGGAAAAAGTCAGGCAGGTAAGCGAGGCTTACCCCGGTGTCTACGCCGCTTATGGTCTGCACCCGATGTTCATCGAGCAGCATCAGAAAAATCATCTGCGCGAACTCGACGAATGGCTGGGTCGCGAGACAGCGGTTGCGCTGGGCGAATGCGGTCTCGATTTCTATCACTCGCGTCGCGACGAAGATTGGCAAAAGCAACTCTTCAGAGAGCAGTTACAACTCGCCTCGAATCACCGCCTGCCGTTGATCGTGCACGTGCGCAAGGCGATGGACGAAACCATCAGCGATTTGCGCAAGCAGCCAGGCTGCGCCGGTGTCATCCACAGTTTTGCCGGTAGCCTGCAACAGGCGCAGCAACTATATGATCTCGGCTTCAAGCTCGGCATAGCAGCCACGGTCGGTTTCGAGCGCGCCAAAAAACTGCGCGCGGTAGTCGCGACCATGCCGCTGGACGCATTGCTGCTGGAGTCGGATGCTCCCGACCAGCCCGGCGCGCTGCACTGCGGCGAACTGAACCAACCGGCATTTATCCTCGAGCATTTGCAAACCATGGCGGAATTGCGCCAATGCGATGTGGCGGAGTTGGCCGCTGCTCTGAATCGCAATTGCGAGTCATTGTTCGGGATTTGATT
>CAXBMV010000355.1:0-4230 GCA_963976575.1 uncultured Gammaproteobacteria bacterium
CTCCAGGTATACAGCTTGCTGGTTTCTGCACACTATCGCACCAGGCCTTCTGATTTGCGCATGTTGCTGGAGAATTCCGATTTACTGGTGGTGGCCGCAGTTATTAAAGGTGTCGTAGTGGCTGCCGCCCTGTTGAATCGCGAAGGGGGATTCGATGCGCCGCTTTGCGCCGAGGTATACCTCGGAAGACGCAGGCCGCGTGGCCATTTGCTGGCGCAAATGCTTACCGCACAGGCGGGGATTGCAGATTTTGCCAGTTATCGGGGGATTCGTGTTCAACGTATCGCGGTAGTCGAATCCTGTCGTCGTCAGGGCATTGGCAGGCGACTGCTTGAGTATAGCCATGACTATGCCAGTCGGGCCGGCTTCGATTACCTGGGTGCCAGCTTTGCGCTCGATCCGCTGAACGTTGCTTTCTGGCAGAAAACCGGCTTCGAGCTGGCGCATGTCAGCTTCTCCCAGGGGAAATCCAGCGGCAATCAATCGCTCGCCGTAGTACGGGCGATCAGTGCACCGGTTGTGCAACGCCTACAACAGCTTCAACAACGCATACAGCGACAATTGAATACCTGGATGACCCAGTTTTTACAGGGCATGGAAGCGGCCGACGTCATAAGTTTGCTGCGCTTTGCCGGTTACCGCGCACAAACCAGCGATCTGGAGCTGCGCGATATCGTTGCTTTTGCAAGAGGGAACAAGGGATTTGAATTATGTTTTGCAAGCCTGCAACCCTTTGTCATGCAGGCAATTGCTGAATCGACTGCGACACAGGAACAACTGCTGGTGGAAAAGCTGGTGCAAAACAGGCACTGGGAAAACCTGGAACGAGAAAATACTTCCGAGGGTCGTGCACAGCTATTGCAGCGCCTGCGCAGACTGGTCGATGAGCTTGTCAAAGACTGATAATATGAGCCAGCCATCCACTCTCGAGGTTACCATGCAACAGGCGCTAATCGAATTCTGGTTTTCCGATGCAGTCAGTAAGCTCTGGTATAACTCCACCCCTGAGTTTGATCGCCAGTTGCGCGAGGATTATCAGACCCTCTGGGAGCAGGCGAGTCGGGGAGAGCTGCAGCACTGGAACGAAACCGCGCAGGGTAGCCTGGCGCTGGTTATTGTGCTGGATCAGTTTCCGCTGAATATGTTTCGCGGCACAGCGCGCAGCTATTCCAGCGAAGCCTTGTCGCGGGAAGTTGCTCGCGCTGCCATAGAGCGGGGTTTCGACGAGGAACTTCCCCCCGAGCAACGTTCATTTCTGTATTTGCCATTCATGCACAGCGAAACGATAGCCGACCAACTCTACTCGATAGAATTATTTGAACGAGCCGGACTCGAATCGAATCTTCGCTTTGCCCGGCACCACCATGCCATAGTGGAGGAGTTTGGCCGCTTTCCACATCGCAACGAAACGCTAGGCCGAACCAGCACCCAGGCCGAAATAGATTATCTGGATTCGGACAAGGCATTCAAGGGATAACAGGCCATGCGCCAACGCATTTCCGCTTATATCTGGGACTATGACGCCGCAAGCGACACGGCCGAGCGATCGATATGGCACCATTTTCTGCAAATTATGGCGATGATTTACAGCGACTTGATGGGCGGCATGTTGACGCTGCGCGCAATGGGGCTGGTCTATACCACGCTGTTGTCGATTGTCCCCCTGCTCGCGGTTAGTCTCTCGGTATTGAAGGGTTTCGGTGTGCACGACAGGCTCGAACCAGTGCTGATTCAGGTACTAGCGCCACTGGGTAGTCAAAGCGTTGAAATTGCTGCGCGTATTATCGAATTTGTCGAAAACATGAAAGTAGGCTTGCTCAGTGCGCTGGGTCTGGGATTGTTAATATTTGCTGCGATTTCTTTAATCCATAAAATCGAATCGGCGATTAACCATACCTGGCGACTGCAGCCCAGTCGAAATATGGTGAAACGATTCAGCGATTATCTCAGCGTCATACTGGTGGGGCCGATATTGGTGATAACGGCCTTCGGCATCACCGCATCGCTGGCCAGTAACGAGATGATCGCCACGATTAACAGTCTTTCATACTTGAGCGAGCTGATTCGAGTTGTCGGCAAACTGCTGCCTTTTCTGTTGGTAATCGTTGCCTTCACCATTATTTACCTGCTGGTGCCGAACACCCGAGTCCACCCGCGTTCCGCGTTTTATGGCGCGCTGGTTGCCGGAATACTCTGGCAAAGCATTGGCATACTGTTTACTTCTTTCGTCGGCGGTTCAGGGCAGTACACGGCCATCTATTCGGGATTAGCGGTGCTGCTGGTGTTCATGATCTGGCTTTACCTGAGCTGGTTGATTTTGTTGATTGGCGCCAGCATCTCCTACTATCACCAGAATCCGGAACGGATTAAGTGGGGTACCCAGTCCACGCAACTGAGCGCACGCATGCGCGAGCAAATTGCCCTGCAGGCAATGGTGAACATTGCCCAGGCACACGATCAGCAATCGGAGATGCAAACCAGTATCGAGAGTCTGGCCAGCTATCAGCGGGTTCCTGTAGATATGCTGCAACCTATGCTTGATGCACTTGAGTGGGATGAATTGTTAACCCAGTCGGCCGATGATCCGCCCGAGTATCTGCCAGCCCGCTCGATTCAGTTGATCAAGCTGGTGGAAATATTACGCAGTGCGCGTGATGCCGAAGACAGCCAGATGACCCAGGGCTTTCGTAGCGATGAACCAGTCTCAAAATTGCTCGACAGGCTAGACCAGGAATTCGAAGCCAGCCTGTCCAGTGAAAACCTGGCCGAATTTATCAACCGATTTGCGAGTAAAAATAGCGATGAAGATAGTCTCGTTCAACGTCAATAGCCTGCGCCAGCGGCTGCATCAGCTGGCCAGTGTTATCGATAAGCATTCGCCCGAGTTTATAGGGCTGCAGGAAACCAAGGTGCAGGACCACGAGTTCCCGCTAGAGGCAATCAATGAACTGGGATACCAGGTCATCTTCGCCGGGCAAAAAACCCACTACGGCGTCGCGCTGTTGTCGAAACAGGCCTGTATGCAACCGGTATACGGATTTCCGGGCGACGACGAGAATAGTCAAAAGCGATTTATAGGTGGTGAATTCGATCTGGATGGTCGCCGATTTGTGGTATTCAACGGATATTTTCCGCAAGGAGAGAGCCGCGACCACGCGGTGAAGTTTCCGGCTAAACAGCGATTTTACAGCGACTTGCAACTGTTTTTGAACGATTACGATATGAGCGAATCCAACCTGATCGTGATGGGGGATTACAATATTGCCCCCGACGACAAGGATATAGGGATAGGCGATGACAATGCCAAACGCTGGCTCAAGACGGGCAAGGCGAGTTTTTTACCGGAAGAACGCGAATGGTTTGTTCGTCTTGCAAGTCTGGGGCTTTATGACGGCTTCCGCCTGTGCCATGCGGATGAAGATAATCTGTTTAGCTGGTTCGATTATCGCAGCCGTGCATTCGAGCGGGAGCCCAGACGCGGCCTGCGTATCGATCACCTGATGGTGTCGGAAAAGCTTAAACCAGCGGTGCTTGACGCCGGTGTCGACTATGATATTCGCGCTATGGAAAAGCCGTCGGATCATGCTCCCGCCTGGATCGAACTAGGCATCGATTAACCTGATTTTTATAGAGAGGATACGAAAATGTTTGCCAAACCAATGCAGATTCCATCAGCCGAACAAGCCCTGCCGGGGCGTGATATCGAGGTAGAGATAGAGCCACGGCATGCGCTACTCGGAACTTCCATGCTGGCTCCATTTCCCGAGGATAGCGAAAGCATTATTCTTGGCATGGGCTGTTTCTGGGGCGCCGAAAGAAAGTTCTGGACCCTGCCAGGTGTATATACCACTGCGGTTGGCTACTCGGCCGGTTTAACCCCGAATCCGACTTACCAGGAAGTCTGCAGTGGTATGACCGGGCACAACGAGGTGGTGTTGGTGGTGTACTTCCCGGAAAAAATTAGTTTTGAAACAATCCTGAAAACCTTCTGGGAATCGCATAATCCCACCCAGGGAATGCAGCAGGGCAACGATCAGGGCACGCAGTATCGCTCCGGAATTTATTACCGTAACGAAAATCAACGTCAACTTGCCGAGCAAAGCCGGGAAGCCTATCAAGGCAAGATTCAGCAGGCCGGTTACGCGGCGATAACAACGGAAATTTGTGCTGCCGAAGCCTTTTATTATGCCGAGGACTACCACCAGCAATACCTGGAAAAAAACCCGGCTG
>CAXBMV010000356.1:0-4221 GCA_963976575.1 uncultured Gammaproteobacteria bacterium
GCCGATCTGGCCGTTCAGGTTACTGGCAATGCGGTCGACTATATCCATCTGCGGCAGACTGCTGAGGATGATGACAAACTCGTCACCACCGATGCGTGCCACGGTATCTGTTTCTCTAATCTCGGCCTTGATTCGGTCGGCGGTGACTTTCAGCACCAGATCACCGAATTCGTGCCCATAGGAGTCATTGATTTCCTTGAAACCATCCAGGTCAAGGAACATGACCGCCGAGGTTTGCCGGTTTCTGCGCGCTTCGGCGAGCGAGCGGTCGAGCCTGTCCTTGCACAGGCGCAGACTGGGCAGGCCGGTGAGCGCATCGTGGTTGGCGAGAAAATCGAGTTCGGCGGCTATCTTTGTACGTTCGTCGATTTCCTCCTGCAATTGCTTGATGGTATTGGCCAGTTCACGGGTACGCTCGACCACCTGTTGTTCCAGCGTATCCCTGGCCTTGACTATGGCCTGCTCCGCATATTTCTGCGCGCTAATATCCTGCAAAACACCCAGGGTTGTTTCCACAATACCGCGAGTTTTATTGTGGACCTTGCCCAGCTCGCGTACCCAACGCACCTCGCCGTCGTTGCGCATCAGTCGATATTCAACCCGCCACTCCTCACCACTGGTGAGAAACTCGTCGTATATTTTCTTCACCCGCTCACGATCATCGACATGAATCCACTCGAGATCATGATCCACGGAAACAACGGTTTTGATCAACTGCTCCGCTGTAAGCCCGTGAATGCGCGCCAGGCCCGGGCTGACCACCAGGTACTTTTGCCTGATTTCATCGAATATAAAATGCCCGCTTTCGGTGATTGCCTCGGCCTGGGTAGCGAGTTCGTCTTTGAACAACAGGGCCTGCTCGTGTAACACGCGCTGGGTGATGTCCTGCATTACGCCAATGGTTTGTAGCACGACACCATCCCGCGTCAAATGCGCCTTGCCCAGTTCGCGCACCCAGCGCAAAACTCCGTCGGATCGATAAATTCGATACTCGATCGCGCATTCGCTGCCGGACTTAATATAGTCGCGGTATTCCTGGGCAACGCGCTCCCTGTCGTCTTCGTGGATATCGGACAGGTCATCATCGAAATTGGAAACCCTGGCCATGTACTCGTCTACGGTTCTGCCATAGATCCGTGCGAAGCCTTCGCTGAGATAAAGATAACAGCCTTCTTCCTCATCGAAGATAAAGTGTCCGATATCGGTGATCGACTCGGCCTGTCGAGCCAGCTCGTCGCGATATTCGAGATCTCGTTCATATTTTACCTGCTCGGTAATATCCTGGAGAATGCCGAAGACAGTGTTCTCCAGGCCCTCTGCGGCATCCATGATGATGCCCACTTCATGAATATGCTTGATTTGACCGTCTCCGAGCAGGATGCGATATCTGATATCCAGCGATTTTTCGGCAATAATCTGATTCCGCGTCCTGTCAAAAGCTTCGCGGTCCTCGGGGTGTATCTGTTCGAGGGTTTTGTCCCAGTTGGACTGGGTCTGAATGGCTTCAGCCACTGTCATGTTAAAGATACGCGCATATTGTTCCGAACAGGACAGCAGATAATTCTGCTGGTATTCCCATTCGAAATGCCCGACCTGAGCCACCTGCTCGGTGGCCTCGAACAATGCCTCACGGTGCTGCATGGCCTTCAGCTCAGCTTGCATCGCTGCGATAGATTTACCGGCAGATTTCAAATTTTTCACTAGCTCTGGGTTTCCCTTTATTAATCGACTGCGGATTATTTCTAACCCGATTAAAAAGACTGCTGCGAGTATAGACGTCAAATCGACTTCCCACAGCACAGAAGTGAGTGGATTCAAGCGCAGTGATTATTAATCATAGCTGTTGCATAATTCCTCCTCCCAGCGGCAAAACCAGGCAGCTAGACATGAACCAACCGGCAAGCACCATTCCCAGCAGAAACTCCGTTATCGAGACCTTGCGCGATATGCTCGGCGAGCGCCTCTCGACCAGCCAGTCGGTGCTGGAACAACACGGCCGTGGCGAATCCTGGCACCCCTGCAGCCCACCCGACGCGGTCTGCTTTGCGCAAAGCAGCGAAGAGGTTGCCGCCATAGTGCGGCTTTGCGCCAGTTCTGCCACACCGGTAATCGCCTATGGCACGGGCACTTCGCTGGAAGGCCAGGTGCAGGCCATAAACGGTGGTATTTGCATCGATCTCAGCCAGATGAATCAGGTGATCGAAGTCAATTACGAAGACATGGATTGCCGCGTTCAGGCCGGGGTGATGCGACGCGAATTGAATCAATACCTGCGCGACAGCGGTCTGTTTTTCCCCATAGACCCTGGCGCCAATACCTCCATAGGTGGCATGGCAGCAACGCGCGCCTCGGGCACCAACGCGGTGCGCTACGGAACCATGCGCGAAAATGTTCTCGGCCTGACGCTGGTACTGGCCAATGGTGAAATCATCCGCACCGGCACGCGCGCGCGCAAATCCGCGGCCGGTTATGACCTGACGCGCCTGTTCGTCGGTTCCGAGGGTACGCTCGGCATAATCACCGAGGTCAGCCTGCGCCTGTATGGCCTGGCCGAGGCGATTTCTGCGGCGACTGTGAATTTTCCTGACATCCGCAGCGCCGCCGAGGCGACTATCCAGACCATACAAATGGGCATCCCGGTAGCCCGTATCGAAATCCTCGACTGCGCCTATATCAAGGCCATCAATGCCTACAGCAAGACCAGTTACCCGGAAATGGATACCCTGTTTCTTGAATTTCACGGTACCAGCGCAGGCGTGGCCGAGCAGGTACAAATGTTTGACGACATTTCGCAGGAATTTGGCGCCAGTGGCTTTCGCTGGGCCGAAAACGAAGCCGAAAGAACCACACTATGGCGCGCGCGCCACGACGCTTACTATGCCGGTCTGGCCGTGGTACCCGGTTCGCGGGGCTATGTCACCGATGTCTGCGTTCCCATTTCCAGGCTGGCCGATTGCATCGCCGAAACCCAGCAAGACATTGCCGAATGCGGATTATTCGCACCGATCATCGGCCATGTCGGTGACGGCAATTTTCATTCAACCGTGTTTTTCGACCCGGAGGATGAAGCCATGCTGGATAAAGCCCGTGAATACGACAAACGCCTGGTAAAACGGGCGCTGGCGATGGGCGGTACCTGCACCGGCGAGCACGGCATCGGTATGGGCAAGCTCAAGCATATGCGCAATGAACACGGTGATGGAGCGATCGAAACCATGCAGGCGATCAAGGCGGCGCTGGACCCGTTGAATATCATGAACCCGGGCAAGGTAGTCGACTGTTAGCCGCCCTCTAAGCCGAGCTCGCTGATATGCGCCCGCAACTGCGGGTAAAACTCGAGAAAACCGTCACGGATGAAGTCCTGGTTTTGCGCAATATCCTCTATCGCATTGGCAAAGTTATTTTCAAAGCGGATGCGCATTGCCACCCTGTCCAGGGATTCGGCCACGCTGTCGAAGTCTGCGTAACTGCCAAACCAGTCATAGCTCACCATGCGCGTGGTAACGCTGCGCATGTTTTCCCCGGGCATCAATCTCTGCCCTTTTTGCATGCGCTGATAAAAAGTCGCAATCGTAGTCGCGAGATCACGCTGTTCGAAACGCTGCCAGTGGGTTATCAACAAATGATCGAAGTAAATATCCAGTGCAATGCCGGCAAAACGGCGCCGCTGCGGACTGAAGCGAGCTTTCATTTCCGCGACCAATTCGTGGGCGTCGGTGTAGCGATCGACGGCGCGATGGTTTAGCAGGCCCGCCAGCACAGCCGGCGACAGGGCCTTGGCGTCGAGCCCGCGGGCAAAATCACCGAGCAGGTTACCCACGGTGGATTCCACCGTATCCCGGGCAAGTACCAGGTGGGCGAAATGATTCAAATTGCCGGCCTCTTCATTTGCAGCAGCGATCGCGGCTATCGATAAAAATCGATTGCGGTTGCAGCGAGACCCGTATTAAATTTGCAGGCTTTCATGCCACAGGAGCTTAGCATGTCTATATCCGCTGTCGAATCCGCCAACAGGGCAAGCGAAACCGATCCCTACCACCAGGACAGGGTCAATCTCGCGGCCGTGTTTCGCATGAGCGCGCGCCTCGATATGCACGAATCGGTGGCCAATCATTTCAGCTACGCGGTTTCAGATGATGGCAGGCAATTCCTGGTCAATCCGCTGGGGCGTCATTTTTCCAATATTCGCGCCAGCGAGCTACTGCTGCTCGATGCAAACGA
>CAXBMV010000357.1:0-4218 GCA_963976575.1 uncultured Gammaproteobacteria bacterium
ATACTCAAGATAGATCAACTAGCGCGCAGCGCTGTAGTGCAACCGGGCGTGCGCAATCTCGCTATTTCCGAGGCGGTAAAATCGCGTGGGCTTTATTATGCGCCGGATCCTTCTTCGCAGATCGCCTGTTCGATCGGCGGTAATGTCGCCGAAAATGCCGGCGGTGTGCATTGCCTGAAATACGGCCTGACGCTGCACAATATACTCGCCCTGAAAATAGTCGGCAGCGACGGTGAGCTTTTCGAAATCGATCAACGTTCCCTGCAAACTGCGGGTTACGACCTGCTGCCGCTATTGATTGGATCAGAAGGCATGCTCGGCGTGGTTGTCGAAGTTACCGTCAAGCTGTTGCCCATCCCGCAATGCGCACGCGTCATCATGGCCGTATTTGATTCGGTGGAAAAGGCCGGTGACAGCGTCGCCGCGATTATTTCCGGGGGAATCATCCCGGCGGGCATTGAAATGATGGATAACCCGGCGATTCGCGCTGCCGAAGATTTCGTACATGCCGGCTACCCGGTCGAGGCCGAAGCGATACTGCTGTGCGAGCTCGACGGTACCGAAGAAGAAGTAGCGGCGCAGATCAGTCGCGTCGAGGTGATACTGCGCGATGGCGGTGCGGTAGAAACCCGTCTCGCCAAAGACGAGGCCGAACGTTTATTGTTCTGGTCGGGTCGCAAGGCCGCATTCCCCGCGGTAGGGCGCCTGTCTACCGATTACTATTGCATCGACGGCACTATCCCGCGCAAGGCATTGTCCGCGGTGCTGTCCGGCATCCGCCAGCTGTCCGAGGAGTACGGACTGGCCGTGGCCAATGTCTTCCATGCCGGTGATGGCAACCTGCACCCGTTGATTCTCTACGATGCGAATAACCCGGGCGAGCTGGAAAAAACCGAACGCCTCGGTAGCCAGATTTTGCAACTCTGTATCCAGCATGGCGGCACCATCACCGGCGAGCACGGCGTAGGTATAGAGAAGCTGGGCGAAATGTGCATACAGTTTGGCGAGGCGGAACGTAACCAGTTCCACGCGGTGCGCGAATGCTTCGACCCGCTGAAGATTCTCAATCCAGGTAAGGCGATCCCGACACTGGCGCGCTGCGCCGAGTTTAATGCCATGCACGTACACCAGGGACAGGTACCCCATCCGGAACTGGATCGTTTTTAATGGCTGCGATTAACGAATACAGTCTCGAGCAAGAACTGTGCGCGCAGGTTAGCGCGCTCGCCGCCAACGGTGGTGCGGTAGAAATAGTCGCCGGGGGTAGCAAACATTTTTACGGCGAAACCAGTAGACCCGAGCTGACAATGGATGTGTCCGCCCACAGCGGCGTCATCGACTACGACCCGGCCGAACTGGTGATTACGCTGCGCTCCGGTTGCAGGCTGGTAGATGTCGAGGCCTTGCTCGCCGAGCGAGGTCAAATGTTCGCTTTCGAACCACCGGCCTTCGGTGAGGAAGCCACCATCGGTGGCATGGTGGCGAGTGGTCTGACCGGTCCGCGCAGGGCTTTTAGCGGCTCGATTCGCGATTACCTGTTGGGCGTAAAATTGATCGACGGACGCGGACAGGTATTACAGTTTGGCGGGCGCGTTATCAAGAATGTTGCCGGTTTCGATTTGTCCAGGGTCATGGCCGGTGCGCTGGGTACGCTGGGGATTATTCTCGAAGTATCCTTGCGCGTAATCCCGATCCACGAAAGCGAAATCAGTCTTGCCTTCGAACATGCGCGTGCCGACGATCATATCAGCTGGATAAACCAGTTGGGTTCACAGCCTCTGCCGATTTCGGCCTCGCTCTGGCAGCAGGGCAAGAGCCACATCAGACTTTCCGGCAGCGAGCAGGGCCTGCGGCAGGCTGCAGCACAACTTGGCGGGAAAGCACTAGACTATGACTGGTCGGCGTTGAAGCAGCAGCAACAGGCATTTTTTACCTCGGAGGAAGCGCTCACGCGGGTGTCCCTGCCGCCGGCCTGCGCGGATATACTGCGCGACGAAAATCAATTAATCGAATGGGGTGGGGCGCAACGCTGGCTGCTCGGCGAGGTCGACCTGACTGCGCTGCGCGAGCGTGTTCAGACCGAGGCCGGTACGGTCTGCGCCTATCGCAATCACGATGCCGTGGTTGCCCGGTTTCAACCGCTGGGCGCGGCCATGCTGACCTTGCAGCGCAAGCTGAAATCCAGTTTCGATCCGGCCGGGGTTTTCAATCCCGGACGCCTCTACGCGGGGCTTTAGACGATGCAAACGAATTTAGCCAAACGTTTTCGCGACAGTACCGAAGGCCCGCTGGTAGAGTCGATACTGCGCAAATGCGTGCACTGCGGTTTTTGTAACGCCACCTGCCCGACTTACCAGCTGCTCGGTAATGAACTCGACGGGCCGCGAGGTCGTATATACCAGATGAAGCTTTTCTTCGAAGGCGAGCCTGCCAACGCGGAGATGCTGAAACATCTCGATCGCTGCCTGAGCTGTCGTTCCTGCGAAACCACATGCCCTTCGGGGGTGAATTACAGCCAGTTGCTGGAAGTCGGTCGGCACGCGATCGAGCAGGAGTTACCGCGCCCACCGGCGCAGCGCGCCATGCGCTGGTTACTACTGCGATTTATCAACTCGGGATGGTTGTTTAGCGCTGCACTGGGTATCGGACAGAAGATGTCTGTCTGGTTGCCGGCGAAACTGGCGGCGGGTATACCCGCCAGACAGGAACCTCTGCAGCGTATTGGAGCGCCGCAACCACGCAAGCTGCTGCTCCTGACCGGTTGCGTTCAACCGACTCTGACCCCTAATACCAACTCGGCATTATTCAATATCCTGCAACGACTCGGAATAGAAGCTGTGGAAGTCGAATCGCGCCAGTGCTGTGGTGCGGCCGCGATGCATAGCTCGGCCCCCGACTATGGGCTGGATCAGGCTCGCCGCCTCATCGACCAGTGGTGGCCGCAGATAGAAAGCGGTGCCGAAGCTGTACTGGTCTCGGCCAGTGGTTGTGGTGTCAGCGTAAAAGATTATTCGCGTCTGCTCAGCCATGATCCGAGTTATGCTGACAAGGCGCAACGCGTTAGCGAGCTATACCGTGATCCGCTGGAGTTTATCGAAGCCGAAATCGAAAAGATTAAACCCGGGACGGACAGATCGACGCGCATCGCCTTTCATACGCCCTGCACTATGCAACATGGCCTCGGCATCAATCATCGCGTGGAAAAGGTTTTGAAACATGTCGGTTATCATATTTGTGACGTAGAAGAGGCCCACCTGTGCTGCGGATCAGCGGGCACCTATTCGATATTGCAGCCGCAACTGTCGGCGCGTCTGCGTGAAAACAAGCAGCGCGCATTGAATTGCGATCAGCCCGATGTCATCGCCACCGCCAACGTCGGCTGCCAGTTACAGCTGGCGCGGGGCAGCAAGCTGCCGGTGGTTCACTGGCTGGAATTGCTGGAACAGGCCCTAGCCTGATGCGGGTACGGGCCGCGGGCGTCCATCGGAACCCAGCGCGACAAATCTGAATTTGGCTTCGGTCACTTTCACGGTTCTGCGTGAGCGGTCGCGCTGTACCCAGGCTTCGACGTGTATATCCAGCGAGGTAGTGCCGACTTTCTCGATCTCGGTATAAACGCAGAGTATGTCGCCGATCTTCACCGGGCGGATAAAATGCATGCCATCCAGCGACACGGTTACGGTGCGGCATTGCGCGCGTTCGCTGGCGCAAATACCCCCGGCAATATCCATTTGCGCCAATACCCATCCACCAAAAATATCCCCGGCTGGGTTGGCGTCGGCTGGCATCGCCAGGGTGCGGATGGTGAGGGCGCCATCGGGCTGGTCAGACATGGAAATCCTGTTCGATTGTTACGGAATGGGAAAGTATAATTCCTTTTAAACGGGTGAGCGATTATTATCCCGGCATGCCCGATTGCAAACACTTGCTCGTGGTCGCACATAATCCGTCACCGAACACGCAAAAACTGGTCGAGGCGACGCTGCGCGGCGCCAACCATGAAGATATCGAAGGCGTGGAGGTCCGCTTCCTGCCACCGTTGCAGGCACAGCCCGACGATGTTCTCTGGGCCGATGCGATTATCCTCGGTACCACCGAAAATTTTGGTTACATGAGCGGTGCGCTAAAAGATTTTTTCGACCGCATTTATTATCCCTGCCTCGAGCATACCGAGGCGATGCCCTTTGCGGTCTATATTCGCGCCGGTCTCGATGGTAC
>CAXBMV010000358.1:0-4218 GCA_963976575.1 uncultured Gammaproteobacteria bacterium
AAACAAGGCCAGTGGCAGAGGCTGTTGCAGGTGAGCCGCGTGGTTTTTTGAAGTCACCCAGACGGTTTTCTCCCTGCGCAGGCGATGCATCTGCTTATCCGGCTTTGCCACTGAGTGCACGGCCATATCGATTTCATTGTTCGCCAGGGCTTCGGGGAATTTCGCGCTGAAGCTGCACAGCACCTGGATTTCCACTTGCGGGTGATCGCGGGAAAAGCGGGCGATAACGCCAGCCAGCAGGCCGGCGCCATATTCATCCGGGATACCGATACGAATAGCACCTTGCAGCGGGTTGAGGCGCAGTTCGCCGATGGCTGCCTGCAGCAGGGCTACCACTTTTTGCGCAGTGGGCAGCAGTGTTTCGCCAGCCGGGGTCAAGACCACGCCACGCGCATGGCGACGGAAGACTGCCTGCCCGAGGATGCTTTCCAGCTGCTTGATTTGCAGGCTTACCGCCGATTGCGAGCGGAAAATGCGATCTGCCGCCAGGCTGAAGCTGCCGCTTTCGGCAACCGCCAGAAAGGTGCGCAGCAGTTCGCTGTCGAGTTTTGTAGTGTCAGCAGAGCTATTGGAATTATTCATGTCTCATATGATTTATATTCGATTTATTTAAGTATAGGCCTGTGCCACGCTGCCCGGCAATGTTGAGGCGTAATCCATGAGTGAAACAAGCGAGAACATGCTGCCATCCGCCTGGCGTCGTCATCGCTGGCTGGTTGTCACGCTGTTGCCGGGTCTTCTGGCTGCGCTGCTCTGGCCACAGCAGTTTGGCGCCACGCTTGAGTTCGTGCTGACGGGTATGCTGGAAGTATCCTACCTGGTCATTCCGGGAATTCTGATATCGGCCTGGGTGAACGCCAGTGGCGCGGGCGGGCGTATACGCGAGGCCTTCGCCGGTAATCAGATTCGCGCCATCCTGGTGGCGTCGCTGGTCGGTGCAGTCACACCGGTTTGTGGCATTACTGTGTTGCCCTTGATGGCGGGCCTGCTCGCCTCCGGCGTACCGCTCGCGCCAGTCATGGCCTTCTGGCTGGCGTCACCGGTCACCGACCCGGCCATGTTTTCAGTTACCCTGGCGACGCTGGGAATGCAGTTCGCTGTTGCCAAAACCGCTGCGGCATTTTTTCTCGGAATCTTTGGCGGTGTGAGTACCGCAGCCCTTTCCAGTAAGTTGTGGGTTCGCCAGCCGTTGCGCGAAACCGGTATGCTCGCGGACTTTGGCAATCAGGGCAGCTGTGGTCCAACAGAATTTAGCTATGCGATCTGGCGCAATGCCGCGAGCATGCGCCTGTTCCGCGATGACATCTGGGCAATGAGCAAGCTTATCGTTTTGTGCCTGGGGCTGGCCTTTGCGGTCGAGTTTCAGATGCAGGCCTACTTGCAGCCGCAGGCGCTATCGGCCTACCTGGGTCAGGAATCAGCCTGGGCGATACCGCTGGCCGTTTTCGTCGGCTCGCCCGCCTACCTGGATGGCTATGCCGCACTGCCGCTGACACGTGGCCTGGTCGATCACGGCATGTCCCAGGGCGCCGCCATGGCTTTCCTGGTGTCCGGCAGCGTGGTCAGCATCTGGGGTGCCATCGCTATATTTCCAGTGTTACGCATGAAGCCGATTTTGCTGTATTTACTGATAGCGATCGGCGGGTCGCTCGCGGTGGGTTGGTTATACGACGGCATACTCTCGCTACAGGTTTGATAGATTCGCCTGGCGTTTGCATTCATTCAGTTTCATCGCGACTCCCGCATCGGCCTTGCCGGTGGCTTTTGCGGCGTTTACATGCCATTATTTCACTCGATATCCTGCTTGCATCGCGTCGAGAAAACTCATTCAGGAAGAAGCTATAACCCGACTGCGGGATTACCCATGTCGGGGTAGTGTATTTAGCGTTAACCGATTGACTATACGATTGGGCCGCTAGTTTTTGAAACTAGAATAACCATCGCAAATATGGCACAGGATTTCCTCAATTTTGCCGAGTACGGCCCGCCAGGCGCTTTGCCCGTGTTTGTCTTTCACGGCACGCCGGGTTCCCGCTTTGAACAACCGTTAGACCTGTCTCTGTGTGAGCAGCTCAATTGTCGCCTCATTGTTGTCGAGCGCGCCGGTTACGGTGTTTCCGATTTCGACGGGCAGCGCAAACTGCTGGACTTTCCAGCGCAGGTAGCTCGCCTGGCCGACAAGCTTGGCATCCACCGTTTTTCCATACTGGGGTTTTCCGGTGGGGGACCTTATGCGCTGGTCTGCGGTGCGTTCATAGCCGAGCGCATAGCGCGCATTGCACTGGTCGGCAGCTTTGCCCCGTTTACCCTGCCGGGAGTGCTCGACCATATGGCGCCCGGAAATCGCGCACTGTTCGAGTTGGCCGCTGCGGATTATCGCGCGGTCGAAGAGCAACTGGCGCAACTCGTCGACGGTGCGGACGGCCTGCTGCAACTATTCGATGCCTCGGTCTCGACGCCCGACCAGGCGCTGCTCTGTGATGAGAAGATCAGAACTGTTTATCGAGCTAACCTCGCCGAAGCGCTGCGCCAGGGCATGGCTGGCATGGCTTATGACATGGGTCTGCTGGGGCAGCCCTGGGGTTTTGAGCCATCGGATGTGCGCGTCGAGGTCGATCTGTGGCACGGCGATAAAGATTTGAATGTGCCCAGTGATATGGGCCGGAAGCTGACGCAGCTTATCCCCCACTGCCGATCCAACTTTATTGCCGATGCGGGGCACTGGCTGATTTTTTCCCATTATCAGCAAATACTGCAATCGCTTGTGCAAGCCGGGGGCCATCAGAACTGAGCCATGTCTGATAAATCCGACATCGATTTCGAGGACTTCAATCATCTTGTTAACGGTATTTACGATGCCGCCCTCGATGCCGAGCAATGGCGCCCATTCATGCGCCAGCTGGTCGAAATGTTCAATGCCAAGTCCTGCATGTTGCGCATCCAGCATATAACCGAGCAGCAGGTTGGTGGCTGGATTTCACACAATATGGATCCCGCCTTTCAGGCGCTTTACCGTGAGCATTTTGTCACTGTCGATCCGATACCAAAAATACTGGAGCAGCACCCGCTGGGTACGGTGTTGCAATCGGATGCAGACTTTCCGGACAACTATCGTGCCGGCGAATTCTTCAACGATTATATCAAGCCGCAGCAGATGGACTTTCTGGCCGGTTCCATATTGACCAACAATGAATCGCATATTGCCCTGCTCGGCGTGCAGAGGCCCGAGTCCATTGGCAGATATTCGGCCAGGGAAATGTTGATGCTGGAAATCATTACGCCGCATATGCAGCGTGCGGTTCAGCTCAATCAGCAGTTGAACCAGATGGAAGAGAAAGTCCATTTGGCGAACAAGGCGCTGGATCGACTGCCCATCGGTGTTGTTTTTGTCGATGCCAATGCCAGGCCGCTGTATGTGAATCGAAAATTCGAAAAGCTGATGGGCATCAAGTGCCTGACGATCAAGTGCGGCAAGCTGGTGGCCAGCACGGCGAGCAAAACCAACCAGCTCAACAAGCTGATTTACCAGGCGAGCAGTATCGAAAACAAACAGGGTGGCTCGATCACAATCGAGAATGAGGAGCGCTCGCAATCGCTGAATATTCTGGTGACCCCGGTGAGTCCGTCGGCCTGCTCAAGGCTGGGTAACGACAATGCGCAGGTGGTTGCCGCACTGTTTATCTCCACCGTCGGCCAACAAAGAGAACTGCCGGTGACAGTGCTGAAGGAGCTATATGGCTTAACCAATGCCGAGGCACAGCTCGCGGCCAGCCTCGCCAACGGCGAAAGCCTGGACAGCTATGCCGACAAGCAGGGCGTCAGCAAAAATACGCTGCGCAATCAATTGAAAGCCTGTTTCAATAAAACCGGTGTGAACCGCCAGGCCGAACTGGTGACCCTGGTATTATCGGGCATCCCCGCGTTATCCGAAGACGCGACCAATTTCTCATTTGATGATGGCGCAACTAGTTAAGTTAGTTGTTGCCCTGGTTATCCAGCAGCTGCATGAATAATTAAGGTGACAGTTAACTTAATTAAAGTTGAGTTAGGCCTAATGCGCGCGAATTTGCTGGCGAATAATTAAGTTAACTGTCACCTTTTAGCTTTTTTCCATAGAATTTCCAGTGCGCACTAACGAATGAGATGGACTCCCCCTATCTCAACGGCATCGCAATGTGCCAAAGTGGGGTTGTTACACATCCACTTAACGATAGGAGA
>CAXBMV010000359.1:0-4218 GCA_963976575.1 uncultured Gammaproteobacteria bacterium
TCGTTTGCATTCATGTTGCTGCTGGTGCCGGAGCCGGTCTGGAATATGTCGATGGCAAAATGCGCATCGTGCCTCCCCAGCGCGACTTCGGCCGCTGCCTTGCTGATTGCCTGCGCACTGCCATCATCGAGCTTACCCAGATCCTGGTTGACCTCGGCACAGGCCTGTTTGATCAGGCCCAGGGCACGAATCATCGTTGCAGGCAGGCGCAGGTCACTAATCGTGAAATTATTCAGTGCGCGCTGGGTCTGGGCCTGGTAGAGGGCGTCGGCGGGAATTTCTACTTCGCCCATGCTATCGCTTACAAGCTTCTTCTTTTTTCCCATGATGCTGCCATATACGCTGTTAAACCGTGGCAATTGTAACACTCAACAGGCCGCTTCAAGTGCCCGCTTTGTTCATGTTTTGCGTCTATTCGCCTACAAAAGCGCTTGAACTGAACTACAATTTGGGGGATGCTCAGGCGTCTGACATGAAGTAAAACGATTATAATTCAGTACCGAGGTGGTTACGATGGACAACGAAGATACAGTGGTATTAACCCCTGAAGAAAAAGACAAGATTCTTAAAGATACGCCCCAGGAAGATAACAAGGAAGAAAAAGACGAGGACGACTAGACGCAGGATGCGCTAGCTAGACAGGCAGCGGATCGCCTTGGCGGATCCGAAATATTCCTTCAACTCCAGTTGTTCAGCATGCAATACGTATAAACCGCTGGCACCGACTTCGGCTGCCTGGCGGCGCATTGCGTTCACCATCATCGCCAGAGAGTAATAGCCCCCTTCGATACTGATCAGGGCGATGGTGTCGAAATTGCACTGCGGCCTTTCGATGAAAAAGACCTGCACGTTTTCACTGGCTGTTTTTTCGCCGGGCTGACCAACGATCAGCGCGGGTGCGGAACAGGCCAGAGTCAGACTAGCGAGGACGGCAAGGCTTAGGATTTTTAAATTTTTCATGTGTAATCTGGTATCGGCCCGGGGTGAAAAAGCTTGAAGTTTTTATACCTGCCGAGCGACCACTTCGACTACCGCACGACAAAGGACCTGCAACTCTTCAGCGTCGATGACATAGGCAGGCATCAGGTAAACCAGTTTTCCGAATGGCCTGACCCAGACACCGGCTTCGACGAATTGCCGGCTTATCTGCTTCATTTCCACCGGTTGTTTCATTTCGATCACGCCTATCGCACCGAGGCATCTGACTTCGGCAACCTGAGGCAGCTCGCGCGCCGGTGCCAGACCTTGCTCGAGCCCCTGTTCAATTTGTCGAACCTTTTCCTGCCAATTACTGGCCAGCAGTAGATCGATGCTCGCGCGCGACACTGCACAGGCCAGCGGGTTACCCATGAAAGTGGGCCCGTGCATGAAAACTCCAGGATTACCCCGATCGATAACCGAACTGACCTCGGCCGTGGTCAAGGTGGCGGCCATGCTCATGTATCCGCCGGTAAGCGACTTGCCCAGACAGATAATGTCAGGAGAGATTCCGGCATGCTCACAGGCAAACAGTTTGCCACTACGACCGAAGCCGGTGGCAATTTCGTCTGCGATCAACAGCACATCGTAGCGGTCACAGAGCAGTCGGGCCTGGGCAAGATAATCTGCCGAATAAAATCGCATTCCCCCGGCACCTTGCACAATGGGTTCGAGAATCAATGCGGCTGTTTCCTGATGGTGCTGGCGAAATACGTCTTCCAGTGCCTCGATGTCTGTGTCCGGGCATTCCTCACCGAATCGGCTCAGCGGTGCCTCGGCAAAAAACTGCTGCGCAAGCACGCCGGCGAAGAGGCCATGCATGCCGTTGACCGGGTCGCATACCGACATCGCCGCGAAGGTATCTCCGTGATAACCATTGCGGATAGTGATAAAGCGATGCTTTCCTGCCTGATCACGGGCGTGCCAATACTGTATGGCCATCTTCATCGCGACTTCCACCGCAACCGAACCCGAGTCCGACAGGAATACCGACTCCAGGCCCGGTGGCGTTATCTCGACCAGTTTTTCTACCAGCGCGATGGCCGGCTCGTGGGTCAGGCCGCCAAACATCACATGAGACATCTTCGCTAGTTGCTGCTGCATTGCCATATTGAGTTGGGCGTGGTTGTATCCGTGAATCGCACACCACCAGGAAGACATGCCGTCGATCAGGCGTTTACCATCTGATAACTGCAGGTAAACCCCCTCGGCGGAATCGACATGAAATACCGGTAACTCCGACTGCATCGCGCTATAGGGGTGCCAGATGTGTTTTGCGTCGATTTGCAGTCGAGATTGAAGTGCTGATTGGGTCATAAACAGGATATTCCTGAAAAAAAACAATTATGGTCCATACTTGTGTCGTTCTCCAGATTACATTGCTATTTCAGGTTTTTTATAGGTAATCGCTATAGATTGCTGAAAACAATAAAGAATTTTATATAGACTTGGCCTCTTAGCCTGGGTGGGCGCCGAAAGCAGTGAATCATCACCGCTTGGTTTTTAATCTAACGAGTAGATTGTCATGCATTTGCAAAATAAATACCTGGCTCTGGTACTGGTCTTCGTCAGTGCGCTATGCACTGCCCAGGCGCGTGAAATATCCATGTTGACGGTCGAGTGGGCGCCCCATTACGGCTCGGAACTACCCGAAAAAGGGTTGACCACTGCGCTGGTGACAGCCGCCTTCAAGGCTTCGGGTCACGATGCCGAGGTCGACTTCATACCCTGGGCGCGTGCGCTCAAGGAAGTCGAAGACGGCAACGCCGATGTGGTTATGGGCGCTTATTTCAACGAGGAGCGCAGCAAGATATTTCATTACAGCAAAGAAATCTATTCGCTGGACCTGGGCATGATCGCGCGACCCAACCTCGGCGTCAGGAAATACAATTCATTGCGCGAACTGGCGCCGTATAAAATCGGCGTTTCGCGTGGTTTTGCAAATAGCGAGGAATTCGACGCGGCCAGCTATCTCGACAAGCAGGTTGCTACCTACCCTAACCTGAACATCCGCAAACTTTTCCGTGGACGTATCGATATCGCGGTGATGAATTTTGATCTGTTCCGCTACGAAGCCAAGAAGGAAGGCTTTTGTATCAGCGATGTTGAATTCATGGAGCCACCATTGAAGAAACAGGGCCTTTATGTCATGGCCTCACGCAATATAGATGACGGTGAGCGCATCATCGAAGACTTTAATCGTGGGCTGGACAGCATCAGGGAAAGCGGGGAATTTTTACGCATCGTCAGTCGCTTCCGCAAGTAACAGCGACAACACAAAATCACAGAGGTTGAATCAATGAGTAAAGCAGTCATTCGCTGGTATAGCACGATACGAATCAAGATTGTGGCCGTGGTCATAGTTTCCTGTAGTCTGGTGCTCGGCGCGCTGAGTGTCTACAACACGATTAATGAGCAGAGTGCTCTAACCGCGGAGCTGGATACGCTCGCCCAGGTCACCTCGAAACGCCTTTCCAGGCATTTGCTTGGCCCCCTGTGGGATCTGGATAACAATCTTGTCAATTCTGCCCTCGAAGCGGAAATGCTGGAAGATAAAATCGAAGCAATCGTGGTTTGGGATGAAGGCGGCAAGCAGGTGTTTTCAGCGCGCGAGCGCGGCCCGGGCGGCCGCCTGATTGAATCCAATGGCGCTATTAGCGGCGACTATTTCAGCGCGAGATCCGAGGTAAGTAACGGCGACAAGGCGATTGGAGAAGTATCTGTATTTGTCTCCAAGCGCGAGCTCGACAATCAGCTTAAGCAATCGATACTTGCCCAGGTGATCACCCTCGTGGCGCTGATTATCGTTATGGCATTGGTCATGACGATGGTCATGAACCAGATCATTATCGGGCCTATTACGCGTTTGGCGAAACACGCCGATGATATCAGCCATGGGGACTTGAAGCAGTCCATTGTGGCTGAATCGAATGACGAAATCGGGCAACTTGCCGAAGCCTTCCACCGCATGCAGACGAGCCTGCGCGTGGCTTTTAAAAGAATCTATGCCAAGGCTAAAACCACCTGATAAACTCGCCTCTTTGAACAAGTACACAGCCACGGGGTAAGCGTGAGTCACTGGATAGTCTATGAGGACTTTGTCGAGCAATTGCGGGGCTACCATCAAGCTGGCTATAGTGGCTTGATTACCGGGGTTAGCGATCAGGGGCATTCATTCCAGATAGGCTACGATCGTGGGCGCATCGTCCTGCTCAACTATCGGATCAAGAAAGGCACCGC
>CAXBMV010000360.1:0-4214 GCA_963976575.1 uncultured Gammaproteobacteria bacterium
AGTTCGATTTGTTCGTCGCGCGCGGTCACACCCATTTCGTGGGCGAGGCGTCGTATCGTATCGGCGGGGATGCCGGTCACTCCTGCGGCCCATTCAGGTGTATATTCGGCGACGCGTTCCTTCAGCAACTGGAACGATGGCTTCACCTTGCCACCATCCTCGAGCTCAAATTCACCCATCAGGCGCGGGTCAGCCCCGTCGCTGTGTGAGCGCACCGCTGCATCGGCATTGCGGTCCCACCACATCTTGTTTTCCGGTTCGATACAGGTTTTTTCTACCTCGAGGTCCGAGCGCAGAAACATGCCGAAGTCCTTGCTGTCGGGGTCGACATTCACCAGGTCAGGGGAATTCGAATACTTCAACAGGAAGTCGCGGTCGTAGAGACCCAGCTGGATAATTTCATTGATGATGGCGAGCAGCAGCGCACCGTCGGTGCCTGGCTTGATCGGAACCCATTCATCAGCGATCGCGGCGTAACCACTGCGCACCGGGTTGATGGCGATAAACTTGCCACCGTTGCGCTTGAATTTAGCCAGCGCGATTTTCATCGGATTGGAATGGTGATCCTCGGCGGTGCCGAGCATGATGAACAGTTTCGAGCGCTCGAGGTCGGGACCACCGAATTCCCAGAAGGAACCACCGATGGTGTAAATCATCCCTGCGGCCATGTTGACCGAACAGAATCCACCATGGGCCGCATAATTCGGCGTACCGAACTGCTTGGCAAACAAGCCGGTCAATGCCTGCATCTGGTCACGTCCGGTGAACAGCGCGAACTGCTTCGGATCGGTTTCGCGGATATGCTCGAGACGTTCGCTAATCGTGGTGTAGGCTTCTTCCCAGGAAATTTCTTCAAACTCGGAACTACCGCGCTCGGCTCCTGGCTTACGCCTTAAGGGTTTGGTCAGGCGCGCCGGTGAGTATTGCTTCATAATGCCGGAAGCACCCTTGGCACAGAGTACGCCCTTGTTTATCGGGTGCTTGGGGTTGCCCTCGATATAACGAACTTCACCATCTTCTACAGTGACATTGATGCCGCAGCGACAGGCGCACATATAGCAGGTGGTGGATTTAATTTCGCGTTTGGGCGCTGAATTCGCTTCCATATCTGACGATTCCGCAAGCTTACTGAGAGGCGGTCAGTGTGTGATTAACCCCAGGCAGATGCAAAGCAATTATTTTGATCAGGCCAGTAAAGGAATTTATACGTAATAAATAATACTTATGCAGACCGGATCGACATTAATATTATTTATGCATACAGAAGGATTTGCTGCGCCAGCTGCTGCTCGAAAGCGCGAATAATTAAAGCAACAATCGCCAGGTGAGCGCGTCGTTTTTGTCACTAGACACTGCTCAGGTATATAGCTGAAACTGATTGCGGCCGTTGTCCTTGGCGCGATAGAGGGCGATATCTGCCTGCTTCAATAACAGGTCTTCGGACAGCGCCCTGCCCGGGTACACCGACGAACCGCCAATAGAGCAGCTCAAAGCAACGGGATGGGATTCGTAATCGAGCTCGATAGCGGCAATCGCGAGGCGAAATCTCTCGGCTATCGCTTCGACGAAAGCCTCATCAATGTCGGGTAACAGAATAACAAACTCCTCGCCGCCGTAGCGCGCAATCACGTCCGGCTCGCGGTGACGGGTTGCCTGCAATGTCTCTCCTACCTTTTGCAGGCAAAGATCGCCAAACACGTGACCGTAGCTATCGTTCAAAACCTTGAAATGATCCAGGTCCAGAATCAACAGGCTTAACGCGCTACCCAGTCGCTGGCAGCGCTTCCATTCCTCTGCATAGCGCCTGTCAAAATAGGCACGATTATTCAATTGCGTCAGCTGGTCGGTAGTACTCAGTTTTTCCAGCTGTTTGGCTCGCTCTTCGAGCAATGCCTGGTTATCGATAGCGCGCCAGTAATCCTGGCTGGCCGTCCTTGAAGCCACGAATGCGTAAACCAGGGCAAGACCAGCCATGACCGACAGCAGGATATCCTCGACTGCACCTCGCAGCAGCAGGCCGAGGATTACCGGCAGCAAAATCACCAACGGGTATACAAGACCGATGCGACGGGATATTCCGAGGGTAATAGTGCCGGCTATGCCCAGCGATGCCGCGGTCAACAACAGGAAAATACTGATCTCGCGATAGTCATCGTGGCTCAGGGTCCAGAGTGTCAGCAGCCCCCAGTGTAATCCCGCCACCAGGATGCTATTGACCAGCCAGTGGTACAGCAGAGGCAGGGGAGTTGACGGGCGTTTTTTATAAAAAAACAGATGCAATAGTCGCGACAAGACGGTCAGTATAAAAATAGCGCTGTTGAGTGCAAAGAAAACCGGATGTTGCTGTGGATAGTCGAAACTCAGAGCGATTAAAAGCCAGGCACCAAAATAGATAGCGATTCCGCCCCGGGCCCTGTTGGTCAGGTCCCGGTGCAGTTGTTGGAGAATATTATCGCTGCTGCCATTCATGAGATTTGCCTGTCGCTGAACCTGACGCTTATTTTCAAACTGCTTCCTGGTATTGATTATAGGACAGGAGTTTACGCCTTCAGCAAAGTCGGGCTAGGCAAAAAGCTCAATCCTGCCGATTCAATTTCTTGATTTGCGCACGCCTGTCCACCGCCCAACCATACTGTTCCGGCCACATGTGGTAATCGGGGTCGACACCCAACTGTTCTGCCGCGTGCAAAGGCCAGAATGGGTCATACATCAGTTCACGTCCCAGAGCTACCAGATCAGCAGCACCGATTTGCAAAATGTCTTCCGCCTGCTGCGCGTCGATGATTACGCCTACCGCCATCGACTTGATACCACCTTCTTTGCGGGCGCGTTCGGCATAGGGCACCTGGAAACCAGGCACACGTGCCGAACTCGGTTGCAGCGGTTTGCCCTCATCGTCGCTACGAAAACGCGGCGCACCCGCGATACCTCCTGAAGAACAATCAACGACATCAGCACCGAGCGCTGCCATGCGCTGGCAGAGAACCACGGTATCATCCATATCCCAGCCGTCATCACGCCCGTCGACAGCTGAAATACGCACGAACAATGGCATTTCCGATGGCATTTCGCTGCGCACTATCTCGAGGATTTCCAGCGGGAATTTCATCCGCGCTGCTAGGTCGCCAGCGTAGGCGTCTTCACGCAGGTTGCTGATCGGGGATAGGAAACTATGCAATAAATAGCCATGCGCGAAGTGCAACTCTATGACTCGAAAACCAGCGTCCACAGAACGGCGCGTGGCCAGTTTGAAGGCTTCGCGGATTTCTTCGAGACCAGCCTCATCGAGTGCCTCGGGTTGCGGCCAGCCCGGCCCGACTGGCAGCGCTGAAGGCGCCACGCATTGCCATGGCGTCGCTCCTGTGTGGCTGTCGTCCGCGGTCAATGGCAGGCCACGCTTTTTTGAAAAAGGAGCGCTTGCCGAACCCTTGCGTCCGGCATGCGCCAGTTGAATCCCCGGTACGCAACCCATGCTTTCGATGAAAGAGACGATCGGCTTCAGCGCCTCTGCCTGCGCGTCGTTCCAGATACCGAGACACTCCGGGGTGATACGCCCGCGGGCTTCTACCGCGGTGGCTTCGGTGAATACCAGCCCCGACTTACCTCTGGCGAAGCTGCTCAAATGCGCCATATGCCAGGGTTGCGCCATGCCTTCGACAGCCGAGTACTGGCACAGTGGTGACACCACGATGCGATTGGGCAAAACACAGTCGCGAATTCGCAAGGGTTCGAATAATAAAGGAGAAGTAGTCATAGAAAACCTGTAACAGGATTAAATCAATCGTAGAAAAAATGCGAAAACAAAAACACTCGATGCCTGCCAGGCATCGAGGATTGTTGGCTGATTGTTGCTTAATGAATCTTGATGGTATTCCACTTACCGTTGTTGATTTCCAGTTCCGTGTAGGAACCCAGAACTTCACCAGCGCCATCGAATTCAACATTGGTTGCGCCCTGATAATCGACATCGCCGCCGGCGGCGATGATTTTCAGCGCCTTGTCCAGATCACCCGGACCGATTTTCTTGCCCGGGGCATTGGCAACCAGCATCATCTTTGATTGCAGTGCCGCTCGATCGGCAGAACCCGCGGCCTGCATCGCCAGCACTATGAGTGCAGCGGCATCATAGGATTCCGCAACAAAAGGCGCATTCCCCGTCAGGCCCATGATCTTTGCATAACCAATAAATGCGTCGGCACCGCTAGCACCGCCCG
>CAXBMV010000361.1:0-4200 GCA_963976575.1 uncultured Gammaproteobacteria bacterium
CCCGACTATGGACCAGTACGATCCAAAAACCATCGAGGCCGAAGCGCAAACGCTCTGGTCCGAATCGAATAGTTTTCAAGTAAGCGAAGATGCCGGCAGGGAAAAGTATTACTGCCTGGCAATGTTTCCTTATCCCAGTGGCAAGTTGCACATGGGCCATGTGCGCAACTACAGCATCGGCGATGTGCTGTCGCGCTTCAAGCGCATGCAGGGGATGAATGTACTGCAACCCATGGGCTGGGATGCCTTCGGTATGCCAGCTGAAAACGCGGCTATTCAAAATAATGTCGCGCCGGCCGCCTGGACCTATCAAAACATCGACTATATGCGCAGCCAGTTGCAGCTGCTCGGTTTCGGTTACGACTGGAGTCGCGAGCTGGCGACCTGCAAACCTGAATATTACCGTTGGGAGCAGTGGTTTTTTACCCGCCTGATGGAAAAGGGCGTGGCCTACAAGAAAACCGCACCGGTCAACTGGTGTCCGCTGGATCAAACCGTGCTCGCCAACGAGCAGGTGATCGATGGGCGCTGCTGGCGCTGCGACACTGAAGTCGAGCGGCGCGAACTGGCGCAGTGGTTCCTCAAGATTACCGACTACGCCGAGCAGTTACTCGCCGATCTGGACAAGCTGGACTGGCCTGAGCAGGTGAAGACCATGCAGCGCAACTGGATTGGCCGCTCCGAAGGTATGGAAGTAGAGTTCGAGGTACCCGGGCATGATTCATTGCACGTCTATACCACTCGCCCGGATACACTCTACGGCGCCACCTTCATGGCGATCGCTGCCGAACATCCACTGGCGCTGGCCGCCGCCGAAAATAATGCCGAGATAGCGCAGTTTATTGAAGACTGTCGTAAAACCAATACCGCCGAGGCGGCGCTGGAAAAGATGGATAAGCTTGGATATGCACTGGGCATAGATGCGATCAACCCGGTGAATGGCGAAGCGATCCCGGTGTGGATCGCGAATTTTGTACTCATGGGCTATGGCACCGGTGCGATTATGTCGGTACCGGCCCACGACCAGCGCGACTGGGAATTTGCGCGCAAATACGGTATAGAAATACGCCAGGTGGTCGCCGCCGAAGATGGTTCTGTGGTTGATCTGGAGCAAGGCGCTTTTGTCACCAAGGGCGGTGTCGCCTGTAATTCCGGCAGCCTGGATGGGCTTGCCTTTAAAGCGGCTTTTGATCGCATCGCAGATCATCTCGAGTCGCAGGGCAAAGCCAGCCGACAGGAAAACTACCGTCTGCGCGACTGGGGCGTGTCGCGCCAGCGTTACTGGGGTGCTCCGATCCCGGTAATCAATTGCCCGGCATGCGGTACTGTGGCGGTCCCCGAGTCAGACTTGCCGGTTGTTCTTCCCGAAGATATCGAATTTGAAGGCATAGGTTCGCCGCTGAAGAAAATGGATTCGTTCAAGAAAACCACCTGCCCGTCCTGTGGTGGAGCCGCCGAGCGCGAAACCGATACCTTCGATACCTTCATGGAGTCTTCCTGGTATTACGCCAGATACGCCTGTAGCAACCAGCAAGAGGCGATGATGGATGAACGTGCCGATTACTGGGCACCGGTGGATCATTACATCGGCGGCATCGAACACGCCATCCTGCATTTACTGTATGCGCGCTATTATCACAAGTTGATGCGCGACGAGGGCCTGGTCAACTCAGACGAACCCTTCAAGAGCCTGCTTACCCAGGGTATGGTGCTCAAGGATGGCAGCAAGATGTCCAAGTCGAAAGGTAATACCGTTGACCCCCAGGAAATGATCAATCGCTATGGCGCCGACACGGTACGGTTGTTTGTCATGTTTGCGGCGCCTCCGGAGCAGTCACTGGAATGGTCTGAAAGCGGTGTCGAAGGTGCCCATCGCTTTCTCAAGCGGCTCTGGGCTGCAGTCTCGGACCATGTTGACAAGACGCCTGCGGTTAAAGCGCAGATTTCTGAAATGGATGCCGCGCAGAAGGCGATGCGCTTCAAGTTGCACGAAACCATCACCAAGGTCAGCGATGATTACACGCGCCGACTGACGTTTAATACCGCCATAGCGGCCAACATGGAATTGCTCAATAGCGTGACCCGCTTCGACGATAGCAGCGCCAGCGGTGACGCCATACGGCAGGAAGTTTTCGACGCAATGGTACTGATGCTGGCGCCGATAGTGCCACATATCTGCCATGCCTTATGGAAGAAACTAGGACATGATGACTTGATTATCGACCACCCATGGCCTGAAGCCGATGATAGCGCGCTGGTTCAGGACAGCATCGAAATGGTGATCCAGGTGAATGGCAAGCTGCGCGGCAAGATGCAGGTGGCCGCTGATGCGGAGCGTGGCTATTGCGAGTCCGAGGCGATGAAAAATGAGCAGGTGCTACGCTTCATCGGTGACCAGCTAGTGAAGAAGGTCATAGTCGTGCCCGGCAAGCTGGTTAATATTGTTATTTAAGTCCCTGCCAGTTCGACCCTTCTGCCATTGTCTGGCAGTGTTGCTGTTTGCCTTCAGCCTGTCCGCCTGCGGATTCAGGCTGGCAGGGTCATCCAGCTCACAGGCTTCGTTCGAATCTCTGCGACTGGTGACCAGCCATTTCAGCAAGCAGCAACGTCAGCTGCTCGAGAATCAGCTGGAGCGTGCCGGTATTCGTGTTATAGATAATGGAGAATTGCCGGTTCTGGCGGTACGCTTCAAACCGATACCTGATCGACTACTCGCCACCAGTGCCTCGGGTAAGTCCCTGCAGCAAATGACCAGACAACTCAGTTTCAGCCTCAAGTCGTCCAGTGGTGAAATTTTGTTGGAGAGTAAAATGCTGCGGCGGCAGCGGGATTTCGAGCTGGATAGCAATCAATTGCTTTCATCTGTCGCAGAACAGGCCAGTGTTGCCGAAAATCTCGAGGCAGATCTGTACGATCAACTAATCCAGTCGCTGAATCGCATCTAGTTCGGGCTGAAAAATTTACCGGTCGAGTACAACAGTTTATACTCTGCCGGATTCGACTGGCGGGTATGTCAGTTAACCTTGAAAGTCAGCTGCTACTAGCCAGAGTCGCCCTTATACTATGTCAGAGATGAGTGAATCCGAAAGGCCCGCGTCGCGTCGTAACCCATTGATCTGGATTGCGCTTGTTGTTATAGGCCTGATTATCTACCTGTTTTTAAATTCGGATCGGGGTAGTCAACCACCGAAGGTCGAGGCCAGCGTTGCTGGTACCATAGAACGCAATCTTTTACTGCCACCCGGTATGCGCGCGCGCCAATTTATAGTCCAGTTGCGCGAAAGCGGGGATAGTTACGCGCTGAGCATGGTGCAGGACAGGGCGGATCAGTTTTTACAAAGCGGAAATCTCGCCGATGCGCACCTGCTTTATTTTTTTGCGGCCCGGGAAGGGCATCTCCAGGCGATGATGAAGCTGGGTGAATTGGCGGATCCTACCCTGTTTCGTGCTGAAGACTCGCTGCTCGATCAAGCCGACGCTATTCAGGCTTACAAGTGGTATCAAAAAGCCGCGCAACTGGGATACCAGCCCGCAGCTGACCGGGTGACCAATCTGCATCACTGGGCGCTTGCCGAATCCAGATTTGGCAATGCCGAGGCGAAGCAATTGCTTCTCAATTTTTAGCGCCAGACAACGCATTACAGATGGATGGTAACAGTATGAGACATATTTTTTGGGGACTGCTATTCAGCTTGCTGGTGATGCCCGCGACGGGCTTACAGGCTGCGGGCGAGAAGCCGCTTTTGATGGAGGGGAAAAAGACGCTCTATCAGAGAGTGCTAACCGTGCCGGATGCGCGACTCTTCGCCAGCGCCGATGCAAGCAGCGCTTCATCCGAGGTAATTCCTTTCAGCGTACTCTATGTCTACCAGCATAACGGTGACTGGATTGAAGTAGGTTATGACAGTTTTGGCAAAACAGTCGGATGGGTAAAACAGGGCGAGACCATAGTCTGGAATCAGGCGCTGACGGTATCCTTCAAGGATCCTCAGGATATCCAGCGGGTAATGTTGTTTAACAGTCGCGATGCACTGGAAAAACTGGTTAATGATAACGATAAGAGCGGCTACCAGGCGCTTTACCAGGCTGTAGTAGATGGCAAGCCACCGGAAAACAGCCCGGTAATCGCTATCCAGCCGGAAGCCCATCTCGAGATTCGAGATAATTTTTATCTGGTGCCGATCATCCAGCATGAAGATG
>CAXBMV010000362.1:0-4146 GCA_963976575.1 uncultured Gammaproteobacteria bacterium
CACGCGTGCCTCGAACCTGACCGTCGACTTCGATCTGCGTAAATCGATTGTTCGTACTGGCGCCGGCAACTACCTGTTGAAGCCGGTACTGCGCCTGGTCGACGACGCCAATGCGGGACATATCCGCGGCATGGTCGATGTCAGCAAACTCGATAATAGCCTTGGTAACTGCTCCGATGCAGACCCTGTTACTTACAATGCGCTCTACGTGTATGACGGCAGCAATGTCACTCCTGACGACATCAACCAGACTTCCAGCAGCAATATCGAGCCGGTAACCACCACGGCGATCATGTTCGATAGCGCTAGCGGCAGGTATCTGTACGAGGCCGCCTTTTTACCAGCCGGTGATTACACCATTGCATTCACTTGCAGGAGCGATTTCGAGGACGTCGAGGCCGACGACGACCTGATGTTCTTTGATATTCAAAATGTTTCCGTTCTGGTCAATAACACAAATTTTCTCTGATCCGATATTCGCTTTCGAAAAAATAAAAAACAGAACCGAAAGCCCAGCACCTAAGGCGAGTAAACCGAGAGCCATGCTTACCAGACTCACCGCCTTGTTTTTTATTCTTGCCAGTTGCCTGACCCTGGCGCGGGCACAGGAGACCAGCGAGGCCGATGAACTCAGCCAGTTCCTCGAACTGCTCAACCAACAAACCACGCTAGCCACCAATTCACGTCTCAATGCCGACTTTGTCCCCGGCATGATCAGCGTACTCGACGCCGAAAAATTGCAGGGGAGAGGATTCCGTAATCTCTGGGAAGCTCTGGCGACCATACCCGGTGTCGTCACTACCATGAATGAAACCGGCGCGCGCAGCGTTTCGGTGCGCGGCCTCGGTGGCAACTTCGAACCCGGAAAGGTGAAGCTGCTGCTCAACAGCAAGGCTGTCAATGCCTCCGCCAGCGCAACAACAGGCACCCTCTACGACACGCCAGTCGAGCAAATCGAAAGAGTCGAATTTATCCGTGGCCCGGGGTCAGCGATACACGGCGAGTTTGCCTACGCCGGGGTGCTCAACGTAATTACGCGAAAGCAGGGCCAGGGTTTCAGCAGCGCGCTCGCCTCCGAGGGCGGTGCCAGCTTTAGCGGCCTGCTCGATTTCGGCGAGCCTGGCGACTACCGGGCCAGCCTCAATCTCGCCGCCAGTCAAAACGATGGCGAAGACATCAACTCCGCTGCCGACCGCTCCCCGTCGGGCATTCCAGGTTATGCACCCGGGCAAATCAATAATCGCCGCGATTTTGTCTCGGCGATAATCGATTTCGAAGCCGGCCAATGGCAGGCGCTGTTGCAATTGCAGCAGGCACGCCGCGGCGATCATTTCGGTAGCAACCAGTTGTTGCCCCCGCCCAGCAATCAAAACATCATCGCCGAGAGTCTGTTTTCTGCGGCGCTCAGCCGCGAGTTTCGCATAGACGAAAAGCTTGCCGGTGAATGGTCGGTCAGCGCGCTTAGTATTTCCTCGGATAAAGATAATCTCTTCCTCGGTGTCGCCCCCGTGTTTGGCGGTTTCACCAACGAGGACGACATCTACGCCAATTCGCGACTCACCGAACAGCGCCTCGAAACCGGGGTGAAGTTGTATTACGATGCCGATGACCACCAGCTCTTCGGTCAGCTGGTTTACGCCCATGTCAGCGTCAAGGAGTCCAGCCAGTCGATCAACCTCGACCCGGCTACCAACCTGCCCTCACCGACGATGAATGCCTTTCCCGGCCCGGTGGATAGTTCGCAGGAACGAAGCTCGATCTCGCTGGTGTTGCAGGACGAGTATCTGATCGACGATGATTTAACCCTGACCACGGGCCTGCGTCTCGACGATTATCAGGAAATAGGCAACAGTTTGTCACCGCGTATCGCCATAGTCTGGCGGCGCTCGGCCAATCACATTTTCAAAGCCCAGCTTGCGCGCGCCTTTCGCCCACCTTCATTGATCGAATCGGGCGGTTCGATCAATTCATCGATCGACGTCGAAATCAACGACACCATCGAGTTCGGGCATATCTACCAGCAGGGCGACAGGTTGCTGCGTAATACCTTGTATTTTTCCAGGCTCGACAACCTGATAGCATTCCAGTCCACTGCACCCCAGGGATACCATAATTCCGGCAAGCAGGAGCTTTCCGGTTACGAATTCGAGATCGAACAGCTACTCTCGGCGCAGTGGCAATACAACGCCAGCCTGTCGCTGCAAAATTACCACGGCGTCGACCGGGTCGGGGCAAGCCCCTGGATGGTCAAGGTCGGGCTGGACTATCGCCCCGCAAGCCTGACACGGCTTGGCCTGCAACTGATCGCTATCGGCGAGCGCGAGCGTGAAGCCGGCGACAGTCGCGCCGACTTCGAGCAGAGCAGCCAGCTCGACGCCAGTCTGGAACAGCGCGAGATTTTTGGCATAAACGGACTGTCCTTTCGCAGCGCAGTGCATAACCTGCTGAACAAGCGCCTCGCGCATCCCGCCAACGCGGCAAGCTACGCCGACGACTACCCCTATAGCGACGGTACGACGCTGTGGCTGCAACTGGCTTATCAGCCATGATGCGCATCTTTCCGCGGAATTATCCATGCCATCCCTGAGTAGATGCGGGCTTGCGTTATTGATCCTGCTGCCTCTGCTAGGCGGCCCTGCCTCAGCCGGTGATGCGCTCGATGCGCGCCTGCAAATCGGCATAGGCCTGCTGCCCGCGGTGATGGCCGCAAACAAGCGTCTATCCAGAGTCGAGAGCGGGCAAAGCCTGCCGGTATACCTGGTATATCGAGAGAATCTCCACCTCGCAAGACAGCTTGAAGAAATCCTCAGCAGAGTCGGCAAGGTACGCGGGAATGCTCTCGACATCAAAAGCATCAGCCTCGGTAGCTTGCACAACAGCAAGGTCGACGCGCTTGCGACTATCTTCCTGGTTGAGACTCTGGACAGCCACCTCGACGAAATGATTGAGTTCGCCCGCGAACGGCAGCTACTGTTATTTTCGCCCTTCAAGGGTGACGTCGAACGCGGTGCCAGCGCCGGCTTCCAGGTCACTCACAAGGTCTTGCCAGCGGTCAATATAACTTCGCTGAAAGCATCCAAAATTCAATTGAAAGCGTTTTTCTTGCGCGTTGCGGTGAAACATGAGTAAAGCCAAATCATTTAAAAGCTTTACGCCGGGCGTGGACTTGCAGTCCTCGCTGTTATTTTCCGGTGTAGGCATAGTCATTATCGTGATCACGCTGTGGAACTGGCACTACGACGTCAAACCACGCCTGGTCAACGAGGCACAGTCGAATGCGCGCATCATGTCGGCTTCCTATGCCAGCGCGATCGAATCGCAGTTTCAGAATGTCGCCGGCCAGGCAGACGTCTCGGTAATCCACAATTCGATCAACGAAATGCTGCTGGTCAACGACTCCAGTACCGACGTATCTCTTTACCAGGGCGTTTCTCTGGAAGTCGATTACGACGCTTTCCCGGCCGGGTATGATTTCTTCAACATCAGCGCCGGCAATACCAATTGTGGCGACTGCATTATTACCGAGAACCCGATATTCAATCGCAAGAGCGGAGAACTGGTCGCGATCCTGAAGATTTACGCCAACCCGGTGTTTTACCAGCAATTGATCGACGACATAGTCGACGATCTGGCGGTGATGCTCATCGGTGTAATCCTCGTACTGGTGATCGGCTGGCTAACCTCGAACCGCCTGATGCAACGCATCGGAGAACGCGAACGCAGCCTGGTCTTCGAGATCGCTGAACGCAAGGTTGCAGAGGAGCGCCTCAAACAAATTGCTGCCTACGACCAACTCACCAGCCTGCCCAATCGTTACCTGCTGCAGGCCGAGTTCACCAAGAAGATCGAGGAATCCCGGCGCAACGATAAATTGCTGGCAACCTTGTTCTTCGACCTCGATCATTTCAAGAAGGTGAACGACGTGCATGGTCACGAAACCGGCGACGCCTTGCTGCTGCAGGTCGCCGAGCGCATGTCCAACGTCACCCGCAACTATGACTTGCTGGCGCGCTTCGGCGGCGATGAATTTGTCATGATCATGTCCAATCTGCAGGAAAGATCGGATGTAATCCCGGTGGTGGAAAAAATTCTTGCCGGATTCAAGTCGGCTTTCAACCTGCCGGATGCCACCATCCAGATCACCAC
>CAXBMV010000363.1:0-4145 GCA_963976575.1 uncultured Gammaproteobacteria bacterium
GGTTTCATCGACGATACGTCCGAGCGTGTTGACTGCCATCTTGAATACTTCGTTGCCGCGCATTTCCACGAAAGCCTTACCTGCCTTCACCTGATCAAAGCCGTCAGAAATGCCATGCGGCACCCACAGCAATTCTTCATACTTGCCATCGGCGTGGATATGCGAGGATAAAATGCCAGCTTCTTCGCTCGCCTCGAGTATTACCGCACCGGCGCCATCGCCAAACAATACACAGGTGGTGCGGTCTTCCCAGTTGAGAATGCGCGAAAAAACCTCGGCACCAATCACCAGTGCTTTCTTGCTGCTACCGCATTTGATGAACTTGTCGGCGATGCTCATGGCGTAAACAAATCCGCTACATACCGCCTGCACGTCAAAAGCAGGACAGCCGTGTATATCCAGTCGCGCCTGCAGGATACAGGCCGAGCTGGGGAATATCTTGTCGGGGGTCGAGGTGGCGAAAATAATCAAATCGATATCCTGCGCATCGATTCCGGCCGCTTCTATTGCAAGTCGGGCCGCCTTTTCGGCCAGGTCGACGGTGGTCTCCCCCTCGCTGGCAATATGCCTTCTCTCGATCCCGGTACGCTCGCGTATCCATTGGTCTGTGGTATCGACGATTTTCTCAAGATCCGCATTGGTCATGATATTTTCGGGTAAATAACTCCCGGTACCGGTGATACGCGCGTAAGTCATACGCTGGCTTCCTTTGCTTGACTGAAGTGGCTTGCGATGGCCCGCGAAATGCGTTGCGGCACATCATTTTCGATTTCGATACTGGCTATCTTGATCGCGTTAACGAAAGAACTGGTATCGGCGCTGCCATGGCTCTTGATGACTATGCCATTCAGGCCAAGCAGGCTGGCGCCGTTATAGCCCCGCGGGTCCAGCTTGCGGCGCACCGCCATGAGTACTGGCAGAGCGAATACCGCGGCGATACGGGTTAACCAGTTGCGTTTGAATTCGCTGCGTAACACATGATTCACCAATGCGGCCAGGCCTTCACCTGTTTTCAGAGAAACGTTACCAGTAAAACCATCGGTGACTATGACGTCGACGGTGCCTTTGTAAATGTCGTCACCTTCGATGAAACCGTGATAATTCAGGCCGCTTGCCTCGATCAACTGACTGGCTTGCTTGATCAAATCACTCCCTTTGATGGCTTCCGAACCGATATTCAGCAGACCGATGCTTGGGCTCTTAATGCCTTCCACCGACTGCGCCAGTATCGATCCCATCAAAGCGAATTCGTAGAGGTTTTCCGGATCGCATTCGAGGTTGGCGCCGAGATCGAGCATGTGTGTTGGCCCCTTGATTCCGGGTAACAAGGTGCAGATTGCCGGGCGGTCGATTCCCTGGATAGTCTTGAGCACAAATTTACTGGTGGCCATCAGCGCACCGGTATTACCCGCGCTAACGCAGGCCTGCACTGTTTCATCCTTGACCAGATCTATGGCTACGCGCATCGAAGAATCCTTCTTCTTTTTTAGCGCCACCACCGGCGATTCATCCATGGCGACCACTTCGGAGGCATGTCTTACGCTAATGCGCTTTTCGTCGCCAAGCTGCAATCTTTCTATCTCGAGGCCTAAGGCTTCTTCCTGGCCTACCAGCACCAGGTTGATCGCTGGAATTTCCTTCAATGCCTGTTTTGCCGCAGCCACAGTCACACTGGGACCGTGATCACCACCCATGGCATCAAGCGCGATTATTCTTGTTTTCATTTAGTTTTCTTCAAAAACGAATACGGGCGGATTATACCGCCCGTAGTGTTTGATGAATAAGCCGGAGTTACTCGTCGTCGTCGACGACTTTATCGGCAATGATTTTACTTCCTTTGTAATAACCATCGGCACTGATGTGATGGCGACGATGAATCTCGCCGGTAGTGGGTTCAACCGACAAGGTTGCCGTCCCCAGTGCATCGTGGGAACGTCTCATTCCGCGTTTAGACGGGGTTTTACGACTTTTCTGAACAGCCATGAATTTCTCCAGTTAACTTAAATTAGTTGTTTTCAGTTGTTTTAACACCGAAAACGGGTTCTCTTTAACGGCTTCCGCGGAATCTACTTCCGCAGCTTGCCAGTGTTTGTGACACGAATCATCTTCATGCAGGGCGACCAGTGGCAATCCGAGGATTAATTCATCTTCGACCACTTCAGCGATATCGATATTGCCATCATCGCTATAGACGCTATCAAGGCCACTGGCCTCGACCAGCTCATCACTGGCATCTATTAACAGCCGAAAATCAAGCTGTATGGGCATGGCGATCGCCTGAAGGCAGCGCTGGCATTGCAGTTCCAGTTCGGTTTCCAGATGCCCTGAAATCATCGCAGCATCGAGTTCGTTGTTGGAAAATTCGAAATCTACCTCGATTTTGCCGGTGCTTGTGCCATCATCATCGACATACAGCATTTCGCTTAGCCGTTGCATCTCTGACAACGCAATTTCACCCCCGAAACTACCGTTTCGAGAGATTTCCTTCTGCACCTGGTAGCGCTGCCGCAATTTATCCCGCATAAACGGGCAATTTTACATGCTTGCGGATAAGATTGTCTATTTTAATTGACTCATATTTTACTGAGTCAGGCATTTAAATTCGGCTTATATTATACTTCGCAGCCTGTTGTCGGGGCTGGAATGAAAATGCCGGCCTGCGGCGCCCTGTTGAATCAATCTGGATATTACCCATTGCAAGACAAAATCATCCTCGCCAGTAGTTCTCCATTTCGCAGGGAACTGCTCGACCGCCTGCATCTGGACTATGCCTGCCAGTCCCCTGATATCGATGAATCTCAACTCGCCGGTGAAAGCGCCAGTGACTACGTTTGCCGTCTTGCCCGGGCCAAGGCCCAGACCGTCGCCCGACAGCAGCCAGAGGCGCTGGTCATAGGGTCGGATCAGTGCGCCCTGCTCGATGGTCAAATTCTGGGTAAGCCGGGTACCCACGAAGTTGCATTGCAGCAATTAAAGCAGGCGCAGGGCAAGATCGTGGTATTCCACACTGCGGTTTGCGTGATGCGCCTGGCGGACGCTTTCGAGATGCTCGAAGAAGTGCTTTTCGAAGTGCATTTTCGCAGTCTTGAGGATGCTCAGCTGGAACACTATCTGCGCGTGGAACAACCCTATAATTGCGCCGGTAGTTTTAAATCCGAGGGCTATGGCGCCAGCCTGTTCAGCAAGATGCGCGGTGATGACCCCAGCGCGATCATCGGCCTGCCGCTTTTAAGTTTGGTGCCTATGCTGGAAGCCGCAGGTATCGCAGTGGTTTAACGCAGCAGCTGGCTCTGCTGCTCTGACCAGAGCAATGCCTGCAGGTGAATTTCTCCCAGGGTGGCTGCGCTCAAGCCATTGAATTCCATCATCGAGAAATCGTTTCGTTCCATCGCAAGAGTGCAAACCAGCGCCTGTCCGTATGGCCCGCTGTGGTCGAGCAAGGCGTCTTTCAAATCGTCAGGCAAAGGCAGTTCCTTAAGCAGATCAGCCAGCGGCTGGTCCATCAGGGCTTCCAGCAAGGAAAACAAACCAACCGTGAAGTAACTCTTCAAATTAATACCCGGATCGCGTTCGCCAAGCAGTTCACAGCAGCGCGCACGGGTTAATGCCAGCGTGCAAAGCGCCTGGGTTTTATCGCTGCTAGCCGTCATCGCCAGCAGCGAGGCCCAGTTCTTGATGGTATTCATCCCCAGCATAACCACGGCATGCTGCATCGACTCGACTCTTGCCTTGACGCCATTGGCCGAGGAATTGATGAACTTGAGGATCTTGTGGCTCAGGGAGACGTCGGTGCCGACGATATCACTGAGTTCGCTCATGGAAATCGCAGGGTTGTTTAGTTGTGCAAGCAAACGCAACACGGCCAGTTTGTTGGCTGGCAAACCCTTGCCTTTGATGACAACTGGTTTGGCGAAAAAATAGCCCTGAAAGAGATCAAAATCCATTTCCTTCAAGGATTCAAATTCCTCATGGGTTTCAATTTTCTCGGCCAGTATCACTTTCTTCTGATCTTTCAACTGGCTGGCGTGCTGTGCAATTTCGGTCCTGTCCAAAGCCATGATGTCGATCTTGATCAGGTCGGCGAGGTCTACAAGCGGCTGTAAATTTTCATGGTAGATAAAGTCATCCAGGGCAATCGTGTGGCC
>CAXBMV010000364.1:0-4145 GCA_963976575.1 uncultured Gammaproteobacteria bacterium
CGGCGCAGGCTGCGATCCCGGATATGGCTGATGATATGCAGGCGCCAGAGTATACGCACCAGAATAAACGAGGATAAAGAAGTGACCAGACCGACCACCAGGCAACCCAGCAGGAACGGTTGCCAAATCGCATGCAAGCCATTCTGTAACCACGCCAAACTGAGTTCGAAATTAAAATGCCCCGGTGGCGTCTCCAGAATTTCTGCACCGACCAGGTAGCAGAAATAAAATATCGGCGGGATGGTAACCGGGTTGGAAATCCACACCATGGGTACCGCAATGAGAAGGTTGACGCGCAAAAGTATTGCGAAGATTGCGGCCAGTGGCATTTGAAAGGGTACCGGCATAAAGGCGCAAAAAACACCCAATGCGACTGCTCCCGAGCAGGAGCGACGATTGATATGCCAGAGCAGCGGTTCCTGTAATCTTGGACCGAGCATTTTTATCCAGCGATTACCGACTATAAGGTCGCGGTGCGGGAGAAATCTCTTCAGAATTTTTTTTGCCATCGTGATTGTATTATCAATGCAATTCCAATATTGTGCAAAGAACTGGATCACGGATTGATCGAACAGGAAGCAGGTGCAGGGACAGCATGCCACTTCAGGCTCTCGCTATTTTACTCGGTACTTTGGCGTCGTTTTACGGCAACGCCCTGATCGATTCTTTTTGGTCGGCCTACCTGCCTGTTTTACTGCTCCTGGTTTTCCTCTGTCCCCGTTACCGCTTCATTGCTTTGCTCACCGCAGCCGTATTGTGGAGCAATTTCCTGTTTCACCAGGAATTCAAATACCGACTGGCAGCAGACCTGCAGGGCTCGACGCGATTGCTACAGGGGGTCGTCGTCGATGTGCCCGATCAGGATGCGCGTCGCCTGCGCCTTTACCTGCAGCCACGGCAAATCGAAGGTTTCCATGGTCGCCTGCCGCGCCTGCTACGGTTGAGCTGGTATGAAAACAAGGCGGTGCCTGCTGCTGGCGAGGTCTGGCAATTCGAAGTTCGTCTGAGGTCAGCCGCAGGCCTGCTCAACCCGGGGGGCTTTGATTACCAGCGATGGTTGTTCAGCAAGGGAATAGACGGCACCGCTTATATCCGACAGTCGCAACACAACCGGCGCTTGCAACTGGCATCCGGTTGGAATATTCACCACAACAGGGAGCATCTGGCCACAGCGATCGAGCGTTACTGTACAGATTGTCCCCGGGCTGGATTGATCAAAGCATTGGCACTGGGGTTCCGCGGCGATATTGAAGAGTCTCAAGCGCAATTGTTGCGCGATAGTGGGACAGCGCATTTGCTGGCTATCTCTGGATTGCATATAGGCATGGTTGCCTTGCTGTTTTTCGCCCTGGGTAGTTTTGTCTGGAAGGCGGGTGTCTTACGCAATGGCATCAATCGTCTTCAGTTTGCCTCCAGCAGTGCTTTGCTGGCGTCTGCTATGTATGCGGCGATGGCGGGATTCAGCCTGCCCACGGTCCGAGCCTTATTGATGTTGCTCATCGTCTACCTGGCGCTTCAGTTGAGGAATCGCATTAACCTGCTGCATTGCCTGTGTCTGTGCGTGATTATCATCCTTTTAATCGACCCTTTATCGGTTGGGTCGATCTCTTTCTGGCTGACTTTTTCGGCCCTGCTGGTGATTGCCTTTGCGCAGTTCCGGCTGCCTTCGGGTCTGACCTGGTGGCGACAGTTACTCGCACTTCAGTTATGTTTTTCTATCCTGTTCTTACCCGTGGGTATAGTCGCCTTCGGCCAGGTGAATCCGTCAGCACTGCTCGCCAATATTGTTGCCATTCCATTGCTCAGTTTCGTGGTTTTGCCTTTAATTCTGCTGGCTGTGCCATTGGCTGCGGCTGGATTTACATGGTCACAATGGCTGCTGCAGCTGGTCGATACGCTGCTTGGCTGGATACTTGTCTGGTTTGAATGGCTGCTTCAGTCCGGGCTGGGTTCGTTTGCGGTGACTTCGATACCCTTGATGATTTCTGTGTTATTGCTACCGGTCGGGCTTTTACTGCTGATGCCCGCTGCTCTACCAGGGCGCAGTTTCGCGCTATTGTTGCTGTTACTGCCATTCGTCTGGAGCATGCCGCGCCTGCAGCAGGGAGAATATCAGCTAACCTTGCTCGATGTGGGTATGGGGACCTCGTTGATACTACAGACCCGCCATCACAGCCTGATTTACGACTTCGGTCCGGGCAATCGCTGGGGATACAGCGCCGCAGACTGGGCACTTTTGCCCTATATGCGGCAACAGGGTATAGACGAAGCCGATCTGATGGTGATCAGCCATGTCGATCAGGATCATAGTGGTGGTTTTCGTTCATTGCTGGCTGACTATTCGCCTGAAAAATTACTCTCCGGAACCCCGCGGAAACTGGTCAGGCGTTTTCGTCTCGCCTACCCGGTGCAGTCCTGTCACGGCTATCCTGACTGGCATTGGGATGGTGTTGATTTTCGATTTCTGAGCACACAAAGCGATGGGGGCAACAGTAATAATCGTTCCTGCGTACTGCAGGTTATCGGGCATCAGCGCATGCTCATCGCGGGAGATATAGAGACCAGGCAGGAGGCGAAGCTGGTATTGGCTTTCGGTGACGAGCTGGCCGCCGACGTGCTGCTGGCACCGCACCATGGTAGCAACACTTCTTCCAGTGCCGCTTTCGTTGCAAGCGTGCAGCCGCGCCATGTGCTGTTCACGCTGTCAGCCGATAATCGTTGGGGATTTCCGAAGCCAGAGGTCGTCGCCCGTTATCGAAATATAGCTGCGAGGATTTATCGCAGCGATCGTGACGGTGCCATCCAGATGCAGAGCCGGCAAGCAGGTTTGCGGGTGAAAGCGCATCGTATAAAAGGTCAGCGTATATGGCGTGACGGGTAAAAAGCTTCCCGCCTGATGGCGGATTACAGTATCATGTGCCGCATTTGTTTCAGAGGTATATGGCGTGTTCGAACTGGTTCAGGCAGGCGGCTGGCTGATGGTCCCGATTTTACTTTGCTCGGTGATTGCAGCGGCAATTGTTATCGAAAGGCTGTGGACCTTGCGCAAGAAGAAAGTCATCCCGGAAAAGCTGTTAACCGGGATCTGGAATCTGCTGAGCAAGGATGCGCTCAATGAAAAACACCTCAGCGAGATTGAAAATGGCTCGCCACTCGGGAGGGTGCTCGCAGCCGGTTTGATCAACCGCCATCTGTCTCGCGAAATGGTCAGGGAGAGTATCGAAGAAACCGGCAGGCATGTGGTGCATGAAATGGAACGTTTCATGAATACACTGGGCACTATTTCGACGATAACACCGCTACTGGGTTTGCTCGGTACGGTAATCGGAATGATCCGCGTTTTTACCGCGATAACGGTTATCGGTGTTGGTGATCCGGCCCAGCTGGCAGGTGGCATATCCGAGGCATTGATTACCACTGCAGCCGGATTAACCGTGGCTATCCCCAGTCTCATCTTCCACCGCCACCTGAAGCGTAAAATCGACGAGCTGGTGGTGGCGATGGAGCAGGAAGCGATGAAACTGGTCGAGTTCCTGCATGGCGATCGCAAGAACCTGGCCTGATCGATGAAATTCAGCAGCAGCAGTGCGGTCGAAGAAGTCGATATCAACCTGACACCACTGATTGACGTGGTTTTCCTGTTGTTAATTTTTTTCATGGTATCGACAACTTTTGACACCACCTCGGAACTGAAAATAGTTTTACCCGAGGCAAGTCAGAATCAAACCACTACGCAACCGGAAACGCTTAACCTGTTGATCGACGACGCAGGCAAATTTTACCTCAATGCGCGCGAGCTTTCCGATACCCGCGCGGCCACGCTAAGAGCGGCATTGCAGGGTTTTCTTGAAGGCAGGGACCTGCCCATAGTGATCCAGTCGGATGCCCAGTCGCCGGTACAGTCTCTGGTCACTGCCATGGATGTGGTTGGCCAGTTGGGCATGACCCAGGTTTCCATCGCCACTACCCGGCCAATCGAGTAGCCAGGACAAGGCCGCTATGCAAAAACCTGCCGCTATCAAACCTCTGGAAGGTGATCTCACCGGGAGCAAGGCTTACAAGGCGCTGATTTCCATGGCGTTTGAGCACAAGTCCTATTTCGGAATCGCTATTATTGGCATGGTCATATTCGCGCTTTCAGATGC
>CAXBMV010000365.1:0-4128 GCA_963976575.1 uncultured Gammaproteobacteria bacterium
AGTCATCGGCGTTGCCGCGAAAGAGATTGTCAGCGATCTACGCGAAAATAACCTGGCCTATGCACAGGTTACTCCGGGCAAGCAACTGCTATTCCCGCGCGACCACAGCCCGCACCCGGATTATCGTATCGAATGGTGGTACCTCACCGCCAACCTGAAGGATCGCGAAGGACGCCAGTGGGGTTTGCAATGGACGCTGTTTCGTCAGGCGCTAAGCCCGCAGCAGGTCGAATCCGGATGGGAAAGCAACCAGATGTGGATGGCGCACGCCGCAATTACCACGCCCGAAGGCCACTTCTATGAACAGCGTTTTGCTCGCGGAGGCATAGGCCAGGCCGGGGTCAACCAGATTAGCGAAGACGGTTATTTCAACGCCTGGATAGACGACTGGCAGTGGCGCTCGGATTCGGCCGGGCTATTGCCCGCGCGGCTAAGCTTCAATGTCGGTGAACGTGAAGTTAACCTGTTGCTGGAATCCACCGGTGAATTGATGAAAAACGGTGACGATGGTTATAGCCAGAAATCGCAGCTGGGCCAGGCCAGCTATTACTATAGTCAGCCGCATATACGCGTACGTGGTTTTGTTAATCAGGGCCTGGAAAAGAATTATCTGAATGGCCAGGGCTGGCTCGATCGCGAGTGGAGTTCGCAACCACTGGCCGAGAATCAGCAGGGCTGGGACTGGTTTTCGCTACACCTCGACGATGGCGAAAAACTGATGATTTACCAGGTGCGCAACAACGACGGTCAGCATTGGCTGAGTGGCAGCTGGATAGATCCGCGCGGCAAGGCCAGCAGCCTGGACAAGAGTGCCATCAGTCTGAATTCTGTGACAACACGGTCGGTGCCAACGGGCAAGAATCGAGCCAGAGAGCTGCCGATGGAATGGCAACTGGCGCTGGTAGACCAGCAGCGCAGCTGGCGCATCCGGCCACTGTACGACCAGCAATGGATGGATACGCAGTTTCCCTACTGGGAAGGCGTGGTGCTGGTCGAAGACGAGCAGGGCAGACGCTCCGGTGTCGGTTACATGGAGCTGACTGGTTACGAGTAGTTGGGCTTCATCCCGCAAGCCCCGCTTATTCAATTAAAACAAACGTCATCCCGGAAAGCGCGCCAACTCAAAAATTGAACGTCACCCAGAAAACAACGCCAACTCAAAAAATTCAACGTCATCCAGAAAACAACGCCAACTAAAAAAACAAACGTCATCCCGGAAAGCGCGCAGCGCTTGTCCGGGATCTCCAGACGAATATCGCGATACTCGTTATAAGATCCCGGACATCTGCTGCGCAGATTCCGGGATGACGGGTATCTTTTCTATTTAAAGGGGTTTGGGGTGAGGTCTTACTACAACGACCGAAGCGCAATCCGAAAGGTCATCTCGCTAAGTGATCGCGAAACCTGAAGTCGGGGCTTACCTCAGGCTGGTATTGAAACTGTATTCAGCGTCATCTGAATCATCGATATCCAGGTCGTCCATGCCCAGCGATATCATGACTTCCAGCCATTGTTGGTCAGCGAGACGGCAGGCGATGCCGATTTGTTCGGCGGTGCATTGCGAGCTCTCCCAGCCAGGGACGGATTCCAGAATAAACGATATTTCCTCTTCATCGTTCTGTTCGTAATCATTTTCGCTGAGACTGACGTGACTTAATCGATTGGCCAGGGCAACAATGCTGGTTTCTATCGCGAAAGGTCCGCCGTGCTCGACTTCGTGATGCCTTTTCACGCATTGCACAATAATCCCCGGCAAGCCCCACTGATGCAGCAAGGCGACGCCTACTTCTATATGGGTGACGCCGAGTTTTTCGGTTTCGACCTCGGTCACTTCCCTGGCCTGTGTCTTCGCCAATCCGATGATATGGCTATAGGAGCCCGGGTTGACCTTGGCTAACACCAACCAGCCAATGTCGTGCAGCAGCCCGGCGGTGAAGAATACCTCGTGGTCGATGACGCGCGCGTTCTGCATACCCAGCTGTCGGCCGATAATCGCGGTTTTGATGCTGTGCTGCCAAAAATCGCGCAACGGAAAGTCAGAAATATCGAATTCTTTGACCACACCGGAGAGCACAGAGCCCAGCAGGGCTTGCTGCAACTGCTCGCGGCCCAGCAAAGCCACCGACTGCGGAATCGAGGTAACCTCGCTGCGCAGGCCGTAATAGGCGCTGTTGATCAGTTTCAGGACCCGCGCGGTCAGCGCTGGATCGGTTTGTAGCGTTTCGCCAATTTTCGTGGCGGTGGATGTTTCGCTTTCCAGTAATTCGGTTACGCGAATATAGATTTCTGGCAGCGAAGGTAGTTCGCCAGCCTGTTTGAGCAGCGTTTCGAGCATGAGTATTTCTTTGTTACCTGAACAATAACTTCAGAGTATAGCAGCGCATAAAAACTTGGCTGTGAAATACAGGGTATTTGAGGCTTATCTCAGGCTGATCAAGGTTGGCCGAAAATCAATGCAGGCGCGCCCTTCTCAAAATCGATCGGCATGGAGATATGCTCGTGCACCACCAGCCAGTCGTCGCCAGGCTTGTGGAAGCAAACCGTGGTGCGGCACCAGGGCTGGTCCTCGGGGCTGGCCTGGTTGCTGCCACACACCTTGGAGTAAAAGTGCAGAAAGGCCAGGCTGTCGCTGGCATAAAGCTTCACCCTGCGGCGGTAAACCTCGGGTGATTCGCCAAAATAGGGGAAACAGTTACGCCACAGGTCTTTCAGGTTTTCGCGCCCGACCAGCTGGCTGCCGACATCGTATATTTCGACGTCTTCGAGGTAATTTTCCATCATGCGCTCGGCGTCACAGTCGCCCACCGCGCTGTCCCATTGTGCGGTTAGCTCGATGATGGTTTTTGCGACCGACTTGTCGCCCCTGATTTCGCATTTCATCGCTGCCACCTCGCATGCCTGAAAGCATAAATTTTAGAATTTCAGGCAGGCAGCGACAAGCAGGATTTTGAGTTAGATAGCGCGAACCCCGGTTTAAAGGATTTCGGTAGTCACCAGTGTTTTCACCGAATTGGCGATAAAACACTGCTCGTGGGCCTGGTGGTGTATCTTCTCGATTTGCTCGCGGCTGGGTTGTTTATCACCGGCATAGCTGATGCGCGGGCGTAAGGTCACACGGGTCATCGACATTTTTCCCTCGGCATCCAGTTCCATGACGCCGACCGCATCGTCGATATACTCAGATACTTCAAAGCGTCGTTTCGCCGCGATCGACAGGAAAAACAGCATGTGGCAGCTGGATAGCGAGGCGACAAAGGCTTCTTCAGGGTCGACGTTGGCTTCGACCGAGTAGGGCAGCGGCACCACGTGTGGCGAGGCGGGCACGCTGACCCCGCCGTCGAAGCTCCATTCGTGACCGCGGCTATATTGGCTGTTGATGAAATCCTCGCCTGCGCCTATACGCCAGGACACCTTGGCTGTGTATTCAGACATTTCTATCCCTCCCGGCTAGCCCGGCATCTGCATCAATTCAGAGACTTCCAGCGAACCGCCAATCTCAAGGAAGGGGCAGGATTTGGCAATATCCAGCGCCGATTTCATCGAATCGCTTTCGACGATGGTGAAACCGGACATGGCCGTAGTAGTTCCCTCGCTTACCGTGCCGTCGGGGTTAACCGTATGAGTATCCTTGAAGGGAACAGCCGGGCTCACCACGGCTTCGCCCAGCGAGGCCAGCCAGTGCTGGTATTTCGCGAAGTGCTTCTGCCCTTCTTCGGGGCTGGCGGGCTGGTTGCCGCCCAGATAATTAAGGTGACAGTTAACTTAATTAGCGCTGGTTCAAGACATATGTGATTGAATTTCCTGAAAATTAATTAAGTTAACTGTCACCTTAATTGAAGGCGCTCTTTATAGCGCTGCTCATTGCTTCGGAAATCGCTTTATCTATGCCAGCACGGCTTTGCAGCACCAGCGTCGAATCGGCCAGTTGCGGAAATCCTTCCTGCGGGGTTAAAACCCTGAAATCTTCGCTCAGGGATTTGTCGCCGAGCACAGCCACCGCAACCCCGGCCGCCACGGCTGCGCTAATACCCGTGACCGATTCACTGCTAAAGACGATACGGTGGGCGATGCCGGCCTTATCCAGCGCGGCGAGGGTATCCTCACGCCACCAGCAGGCGCGATCAAACA